>CAIXLU010000670.1 GCA_903920315.1 uncultured Oscillochloris sp. | reverse complement strand
TGGTCTCCAACCTGACGGGCGGATTGGCCGGGGATGAGGTAACGACGCCAGACTATTGGGTACGGCATGTCCGTGAGGCAGTGCGTTTCGCCGACGGAGTAACGACGTTGCGTGCGCAGGACGTAGATGTTTTTCTAGAGATCGGGCCGAAGCCGGTGCTGCTGGGCATGATGGAGCAGGATCCGCATCGTTTGGCTATCGGCTATCGGCTATCGGCTATCGGCTATCTCTCCAGCCTGGGGACGATGTACGTCCGTGGGGTCGCTATTAACTGGGAGAGCTTTGACCACGACTACGTGCGGCGGCGGGTTATCCTGCCCACCTACCCCTTCCAGCGCCAGCGTTACTGGGTCGAGCCGCCCCTCGCCCGCCGTCACCGCGACGGGCTGCGGCCACTCATTGATACCGTGACGCGCATCCCACGTCGTCAGGAGACGATTTTCGAGAAGGCATTCAGTACGGAGGCGCTGCCATTTCTGGCCGACCATATCATTGCCGGTGAGGTCGTCGTCCCCGGTGCCTGCCATCTGGCGATGGCCTTGAGCGGGGCCGAACTCCTCTTCGATGGCGCACCGTGTCTGGTGGAGGATGTGATCTTCCCCCAGGCACTGCTACTGTTGCCACACCAGAAGCGCACGGTGCAACTGACGATTGAGGCCGACCGTGCCGGTGGGCCAAGTTCTTTCCAGATCGCCAGCTTTGATTCGGACGAGGCGGAGGAGCAACTCCATGCCACGGGCCGACTGGCTCGGCTGACGACTACAGCGAGTCCCCTGGATCTCGTGCTGCTCCGCGAACGCTGCCCGACTGAGGTAACAGCCGCCAATCTGTATGCGCGCCTGGCGACATTTGAGATTCAGCTTGGCGCACATTTCCAGTGGGTGAGCCGGGTTTGGTATGGGGGCGGCGAGGTACTCGCGCAATTCCGTTGCCCTGATGTGGTGACGGACATCCAGGGCTACCCGCTCTATCCCGCCCTGCTTGATGCCTGTTTCCAGGTGCTGGCGGCGGCGGATGGTGAGGTAGGCACCGCATCCGATGAGGTCGCGCTGCCCTTTGCGCTCGAACGGCTGACCTGGTACGAGTCGAGTGCGCAGGACGAACTCTGGTGCCATGTCGTGCGGGGCGACCCGGTGGCCGCATCTGGAGTCACGCGCTGGGAGATCACATTATGTCGTGCTGACGGCCAAGTTGTGGCCGCCATCCACGGCTTCCAGACCCGTGCCGTACCGTTCAGCACGCTCCAGCGCAACCGCCTGCGCACGGACTGGCTGCACACCCTGGAATGGCAGCCGCAGCCACTGCACGCGGCTCAACCAGAGTCCCCACACCCTGACTGTTGGCTGATTGTGGGTGGCACCGCCGCGTGGCAGACGGCAATCCGCACCCATCTGGGAGCAGGTGCCATCTATACGCTGCCCGTAGGGGAAGAATTGTCAGTGCTCCAGCAGACCGTCTCGGACATCGCTGCGCGGCACACGAGCGTAGTTGCGGTTTACCTGGGGTTTGGCCAACATGTCACGCTGAGCGAAGCGAAGCGTCCCGAATCCGAGACCCTTCGCTTCGCTCAGGGTGACATGGATGCGGCATTCCCAGTGAGTCTTGGTAGCATTGCGCCTGGCCCGCAGGAGGCGCTGCTGCG
>CAIXLU010000669.1 GCA_903920315.1 uncultured Oscillochloris sp. | reverse complement strand
TCACGTAAGGATTCGATGCGGGCATGGAGTCCGTCGAGCGCACTGAAGATCACCAGTTCCATGAGAATTCTCCTTTGATGATTGCAGATTTCAGATTTCAGATTGCAGATTGAGCACGTTATACGCCACAATCCACAATCCACAATCCACAATCCACAATCCACAATCCACAATCCACAATCCGCAATCTACAATCGTCCCAGTCCCCAGGCTCCGTTCACATTACCCACCCGCAACAGCGCATTGGCATGCGGGTCGTGGCGGAAGAGCGCCCCGGTCGGAAAGTGATCACCGCTCTGGCCCTGCGAACCCTGGCGCAGCACCTCCTCAATGGCGAGGACGGCGCGGTGTCCGCCGGGTGTCTGGCCAATCTGCACGACGATCAGGCTGACCACGTCGGAGGTGATCAGGCTACGGACGATCTGGGCGGCGGCCTGACCGGCTCCGCCAGACTCGGCGGCGAGTCCGAGCATGGCCATACGCTCAAGGTTTCGCAGGGCTCCCTGCGTAGCGCCAGCGTGGATGGTGCCGATGCCGGGGTGGCCGGTGGCTGCCGCCTGGAGCATAGCAATGGCCTCGCTGCCGCGAACTTCGCCTACCACGATATAGTGTGGCTTCTGGCGCAGGGCAAACTTCACCGCTCGGCTGAACCCGCCCTCGCCGTCAAGTGCCTCGACGTGCAGACTATTCACGCTGCGCGGCAATTCCCCGCCATCCTCGATCATCACCAATCGCTTGCTCCGTCCCACCGCCTGAGTGATCGCGGCGGTTAGGGTGGTCTTGCCGCTGCCGGTGGCCCCCGAAACCAGCACGGACGCCCCACAGGCTAACGCCTCTAGCAGCAAGTCCGCCGCCTCGCGGGTGATCGTCCCGGCCTGCACCAGATCATCGAGACTGCGCCAGCGTTCGGGCAGCAGGCGCACCGACAGCGAGATGCCGTGAGGTGTGGCCGGAGGCATTGTCACCGCGTAGCGCAGCCGGTCGGTCACGCCCTGGGCCATCAGCAGATCCGGGTTGTCATCCAGCATGGGCGAGAGCTTCCCGCTGCGCCGGAGCAACTGACAGCGCAGCCAACTCATCCAGAGCGGATGAACAACCACGCCGGTATTCACCATCGCGCCGCCCTGGATGACGAAGAAGGGGTCGCTCTCAGAACCGTTGAACAGGATGTCAGAAACCTCGTGCTCAGGGTCGCGCCAGATCTCCAGGGGGCCGTACCACCCGATCTTGGCCCAGTCGGCGGCCCGCAGGTGGCCGCCCACGCCAAGGAGTTCAAACACCTCCTCGGGCGGGAGTTGCCAGCAGCAGCGCATACGACCGCTGCGCACGAGCATGTGCAACTCCTCGCTAACCGCCGCCGTGTCTACGTCTGTGGTGTAGGTGCCGATGCTATCGAAGTTCATACCAGGATGTTCCTTTACTGATTGCAGATTGGCGATTGCAGATTGAGTGCCCAATGTGAGGTTCTGCAATCCACAATCCACAATCCACAATCCACAATCGCATTACGGCTGCTCGCTGCCGGGGATCGCGCCACTCGTGCCAGGAATTGCGTCAGGGGCGGCGGGTGCCTTCAGAGCGTCGAGCGTCACCTGTCCAATATCGAGGCGGTCGAGAGCTTCCAGGGGTGTGGATGCGGCACCGTAACGTTCGCCCCAGAGCTGAAGTCCGGCGGCCTGGAGCGCCCAGATGGTGTGAGCCTGGTAGGGCGTCAGTTCCAGGTAGGCCACGCTTCCGCCTTCGTCTACATAGAGCACACGTACCGAACTGAGCAAACGACAGGCGTAGGGTCGCGCCGTCGCCGTGGTCGCCGACACCGCAGAGGGCCGCTGATCGCCAACCGCTGCGCGAGCCTCGTCGCACAGATCCGCCGCGCCGCTCGGATCGTTGAACCCAATATTTAGCCGGTCGCGGAAGGTGATCGGCCCGACACTGGTGGTGGCGAAGGGCAGAGGTACCATATTCGCCGACAGCGCCTCGCCATTGGGATAGACCGGCTGGGTTGGCGGTTGGGCCATGAGCATAGCGGGCTGGAGCAGATCGTTGGCACCCAGGTTGCGTGTGGCGTACTGGCCGATAACCGACGTTGGGCTGACGATACCGGCCAGTTGGGCGGGACGATGCAGGGGCAACTCGACGTTACCCAGATCCTCGGCGCGGATCTGCTGGCCGTAGGGTACGTCGCGGACAAGGACAACCACAGACTCGGCCTTGCGGCTCTCCAGGAAGCCGAGGGATGCCAGGACAATCGCAACGATCAGTCCGATGGCGAGGATGATCGCGGGCAACGGGTTGGCCCGCTTGCGGGTGAGAGCTTGCCCAAGGGGCGCGGCAACAGGTGCGGTGGCGGACATGCGTTCCTCCTGTGGGAGTGCAGATTGGTGATTGCAGATTGAACCCCCGATGTGAGGTTCTGCAATCTGCAATCTGCAATCTGCAATCTGCT
>CAIXLU010000668.1 GCA_903920315.1 uncultured Oscillochloris sp. | reverse complement strand
GCATATCTTTACCCACATCTTTTGCTCTGCCGAGATGGGTGAAGGAAAGAGGGCATATGAGGCGTCCTAATGCATAATACGGTACATTTCCGCAACGTCGAGGAGGCGCTGAAACCCATTCCACATCACCGTGACGCCGGGATAGCCATCGCCTTTGCGCCCTTGGAAGCCACCCAGTGTGGCGATCCAGCGCACCGCGTGGTGCAAGGTCGGTGGTTTCGTGGGGGCGATGGAGACCCGATGAATGCGACAATACAGCCCCTGCCACTCGTCGTCGTCTAGCAGCACCGTGCAGGGCGCGTCAGGGACGGCGCGTGCCAGCATCGTCGCGTAGAAAATGCGCCAGGCAATCACGCTGTAGAGTGTCAGACAACGGATTAAGCGATCAGCCGTCTCTAACTGCACTTTTTCGATCTGACAGCCGCTTTTGAGGACCTTATGCCAGACCTCGATTCCCCACCTCAATGCATACCAGTCCAGTCGCTCCAGGGCATCCTTGGTGGTGATGATGGGTACCGTGGTGAGCAGCAGCCATTCCACGGGCTCGGCCCCCGCCGGGGGCGTGCGCTCGACCGCCCACACCGCCCAGATCGTCACGTTCGGCAGGCGCTCCGTGGCCCGACGAGCAGGCGGGCGCAGGGTCACGTTGCGCCAGCGCACGGTCAACTCGGCCTTCCGCGCCGGTTGGGCACCGCGCGTCTTCAGCGGGATCGTGACCGTGGCGGCCACGGGGGCGGTCGCCATGGCCGCCCACAGATAGTCTTCCGGGTCGTCGACTTTGCGGTCCTGGGCCGCCCGCACCAGCAAATCGACCCCCACGGGCCGCTCGACCAGGAACAGGTCGTAGACATCGGCTTCGCGGTCGCCCACACTGATAAAGTGGGTGTCCGGGCATGCCGTCCGGGCCGCGATCACCGCGTCCAGACTGGTCAGCCACTTCTGGCTTTCTTTCTCGGCCAGTGGGCGAGTCTTATGGTCGTGCTGATGGGACACCGCCGCATCGCGAGCCCAGACCTGCTGCTGCAGGATGCCCAAAGGAACACGGTCGGGGCTGATCGCCAGGGTGGTGTGGGCCAGCAATCCCTGGTGGTGCGACGACGTGGACGCCACCGGCCCCAACCCGGTGGTCGCCGGATGCGTGGTCCAGTCCAGCACACTGGTGTCCTGTACGGCCAGCACGATGGGCACGGCCTGCATGCGCCGCTGGGTCGAGGCAACATGACTCGCCAGCATGGCCTCGGCGCGAATGTCGTCGTTATCGAAGAAGCGATACGCGGCCTTCAATGTGGCCGGGTCGGCGGCGGCCTGCGGCAACGAGGCATGCGGCTGTGCGCCGAGGACACTCGCCAACTGCACCAAGCGTGCGGTGCGCCGCGCATCACCCAGTTCCGCATCCCCAAACTCCGCTTCCGCCCACGTCGCATTCGCCGTCATGACACCCTTCCTTTCGCATTGTTACCCGTCCTGCTCACCGCCAGCCCTTCCCCTATGGTAGCACCTTCCACGCCCGCAGAGATGTGGGTAAAGATATG
>CAIXLU010000667.1 GCA_903920315.1 uncultured Oscillochloris sp. | reverse complement strand
GCGGAGCGTGAGAAGAATCTGCGGATCAGTCACGAGGTACTCGCTCAAGAGTACGAGTCGGGACGGCGCGCTCTGCGCCAGCTCGACCAGCTCGTGCGCCAGATTGATATGAGCAGCGCTACCCTGAGCGGCGGTAGCGAAGGTGAGTCAAGCGACCCGTGGGTGCAGGCTCTCCGTGCCCAAGTGATCTTGGGCCGCGAGGAAGAGCGCATCCGCCTCGCCCGTGAGGTTCACGATGGCCCGGCCCAGGTACTCGCCAACGCCCTGATGGGCCTTGAACACTGCCAGAACTTGCTCAAGGCCCAGCGTGTCGAGCGTCTTGCCGAAATACTTCGTCAGATGGGCGAGTCGGCCCGCGAAGGGCTCCGCGAGGTACGGCACTTTATCGCCGACCTGCGGCCAGGTAAGCTCGACGAACAGGGGTTGGCGGGTGCCATCGCCGATTATGTGCGCCGCTACCACGACACGGTCAGCGCACAGGTGAGCTTCGAGGCCGAGCCACTGCCGCGTTTACCCCAAGAGACAGAGATTGTCCTCTACCGAATCGTGCAGGAGTCGCTCCAGAATGCCCATAAGCACGCCCGTGGTGCTCCCGTTCACGTGATGCTGACCGCACGCAAGGGTATGCTCCATCTCACGGTGCGCGACGAGGGGCCGGGGTTCGATACCCGTGAGGTTGTCCGTCGGGCCGGACGCGAGAGTTGGGGGTTAACAAGTATGCGTGAGCGGGCCGAACTGGTAGGTGCCCACTTTGTTGTCACCACAAAGCCTGGTCATGGGACAGAGGTATCGGTACGTCTGCCGATTGTATTGAGATGACAATGAAACGTACGGCAACTCCCGCAAGAATTAAAGTACTGATTATTGATGATCATCCGCTGTTTCGCCAGGGTATTCGCTGGACCCTAGAGGATGCTGCGGATATAGAGGTTGTCGGTGAGGCCGAAAACGGTCAGGAGGCGATCAAGCTTACGGAGCGCCTGAGCCCAGACGTGGTGCTGGTTGATATTAATCTGCCGGGGCTGAACGGTTTGGAGGTTGCCCGCGTCATCAAACGGCGCGATCCGCATATTGGTATTATTGTACTCAGTGTCTACGAGGATGATGATCAGCTTTTTCAGGCAATTAAAGTTGGTGCCGCCGCCTACTCTTCCAAAGATGTCAATCCTGAGGATCTGCTCTCCTACATTCGCAAGGTTGCCGCCGGCCGCTACCTGATCAACGATCTTGTGCTATCCAAGCCCAGCGTCGCTACCCGCGTACTCCATCAGTTTCGCGAACTGGCCGCCACCGAGGATGAACAAACGAGCGTCCTCTTCGCACCGCTCACCAGTCGCGAGATCGAGATTCTTGACTGTATTGCCCGTGGCCTTTCAAATAAAGAGATCGCCACCGAGTTGAATATTAGCGGGCAGACGGTGAAAAACCATATCACCTCGATCCTGTCGAAGTTGCAGGTGAATGATCGCACAATGGCGGTGATCTATGCGATTAAGAGAGGATGGATCCGTTACGGTTATGATGAGTCGCATCGGAGCGTAGAACAATGATGGACGATAACCCGAGCAAGAGGCATCTCGCCGTGACATCTCTAGTTATGCGCAGACCTCGACGCACCAATGCTCGTTGGCACGCTCTCGCCGCCGATTTGGCCCGTCGGCTCAGCGATAGCAAGCGGCGCTATGCGGCATTGGTAAACGAGTCTCAGCGCCAGAGCGACGTACTGGCCCGTCTCGATTATGTGCGCAGTGTGATCGGTCGCGAGAACACCGTGGACATGATCCTGCGTGTCGCCATCGAGGCTATCGCCGGGATCTTCGGCTACCCTTCGGTGAGCATCTACATGCTTGAGGATGATGTCCTCATCATCAAGCATGGCATTGGACACATCCCACCGGCCACACAGGTGTTCCTCCATAGCGCCCCTCTCGGGTACGTGGTTCACACAGGTGAGCCGCTAGTGATCACAGATACGTGTACCTTCCCAGAACGACTCGATCTCGGCCCCGGTGTGGCATCAATCATCTCTGTGCCTCTGCGGGTTGGTGGCCGCGTGGCCGGGGTTGTCCACATCGAGAGTTCTCAGCCCGACGCCCTTAGCACTGATGATCTTCTCGCACTTATTACCTTGAGCGACCATATTGGCAAGGCCGTGGAGCGAACCCTTCTGCGTGGCGACTTCCAGCGCACGATGCGTGAGACCATGGCGCTCAACCAGATGATGAGCGTGATTACCACAGCCAAGGACACCCGTGAGGCACTGGAGGCAATCTGCGCCGACCTGACTGTCCCCGTCTATAACGTGCTAGGAATGACCAGAGAGCTTGGTGATACGCCCTTGAGCGCGGGCCAGCGTGCGTATGTGGAGGAGATCAGCACCAGCGGTCAGGCCATGCTGAGTATCATCACGACGATCCTCGACCTCGCAAAGATTGACCTGGATGGCACGGAATCGCCGTGATAGTGCGAATGCTTTGGCCCTACGGATCTTCTGCCCCCGGCCCCCGGCCCCCGGCCTCCTACCCCCGGCCTCCTGCCTCCTGCCTCCTACCCCCGGCCTCCTGCCTCCTGCTCCCTGCCCCCTGCCCCCTGCCCCCTGCCCCCTGCCCCCTGCTCCACCGGCTGACGAGTGGGTGCAGGCACAGCGACACCGCCCAGAAGTCCGAGCAGCCAGTCCATATCGGCACGGGCGAGCGAGTCTAGAAGTGGGTCACTGCGACAGTCAAGGGCAATATCGTAGGCCAGGGGCAGCAGTTCTTCAATATGTTCATAGAGCCATGCCGCCAGACCATTCCCGCCGGGCTGGGCATCCACAAAGTAGATCCGCCGCGCATCAGCGTCGTAGGCTGGCACCGCATCAGTAAAGGTAAGCAGTGTGCGGATGGCAACGGCGACAGCCAACGACCAGCCAACCAATTGGCCGGTCTCACCCACAGCCACGGGCAGATCAACCCATGTCGCCGGTGCGCTCCACGTCGTGGTCAGGGCCGGGACTAGGGCGCGATCAACCGGGGCGTCGCCGGGACTTACCTCACGATAGCCATAAATCTCCTCGTCCACCATCACCCGACCCCATGCCATCTCCTGTCCACGCAGGGTGCGGCGCTCACGACAATCGCGCACGCGCACTGTGCAGTGCCGCAGGGGGAAGGTGCGGCGACCCTCACTGACGGAGCGGATAGTCAGCTTCAGATCGGTCTCATCCCGGCTCACCACCCGGTATCCGCCGCGCAGAGGTGGCAATGCCGCACCGGGGAAGGCCCAGCGATCAAATGCTGATGGGTCGAGGGTCGCGACGATCCTTCCTTGGTCATCAAAAATCATGGGCAAGGCAGCACCGGCTGCGTGCAAGTCAAAACCCTCGTAGGGATCGCCGCCGCCGGGGAGGGGCTGCCATGCCCGACCAACCTCGGGGAGCAGAGAGAGTTGCTGGTGGGTTTCCAGGCGAGCGACAATCGAGTTCACCTGCCAAGCGTCCACCTCAACCGCAGAGATCGGGCGCTCGCTGGCGGCGCAGATCAGATGCTGGGCGACCACATAGGCATTAGAGGGCGCGGCCACCCATACGGGGGGCGGGTCGTCAATCAGCGGCAGATGGGCGGGGTCGCAGGCGCACAGACGTGTGATCAGGCGCTCAGCCGGATCATCGCCGAGGAGTAAGATCACCAGCCGCGAGTCGTTATCTACGGCCTGTTGGAGAATCGCCGCGCCGCATGCTGCTCCCATCATGATCTGCACGTGGGCGCTTTGCGGGTTGGCTCCCACACTCACTCCAACGACGTTGGAACCGAGAAGTGAGCGCAGCATGGGTACTTCAAGAGGCAGGCAGACGATATGCGCGCTCGCGCCAGCGCGCTGCATGCCCAAGGCCAAGGCCGCCGCCTCACGAGCGCGGTTGTCGCCCGCACACCAGAGGGCCAGACCCACGGCGGGGCGTGGTACATCGTCCACCGGAATCAGTCGCCAGGGACGGCCCGTGACATCAGACAGTGTCTCACTCGCGTCCTGGGCATCGGCCATGCTGACACCCAGGAAGGGCAGCGAATCGTTGGAAACAAGGCGTTGTGCCCGGAGAAGGAGGGCGGACAGATGTCCGGCAGCAACCCCACCATAACAGTGTGCGTCAGCGATAAGGACAAGCTGGAGGCGCGACCAGAACCCCTGCCAGGCTCGGTCGTGATGGCGCAGCAGCCGGTCGTGGAGGGATGATGGCGATGCCACCACGATATGTGCGCCAAATGCGGCCCGCAGGCCGGAACCCTCAGCCGCAGCGACGCGCAACTGAGCATCGAGGGCCGTCGTCAGCCGCTCCAACTCGCCCCGATGCATCTCAACACCGTCCGCGTCAGGGACGAGAAGCAGGGCCGTAGACTGAGTCTCGCCACGCAGAAGCTCGAAGGCCAGCAGATGCAGAGTCTGCCGGGTCGCCGACCCGCCGCCGATCAGCGCGAAGGGCTCGCCCCTGCGCATCGCCGAGAGCGAGAGGGACTGATGTTGGCGAAAGGGTTGGCCAGTCAGGGAGATCCATGCCTGCGAGAGCCGCTGGCTAATTGACAGATGGCTAATCCGAGCGCCTTCGCGCTCTGGTAGTGTGCGCAGGGACAGAAGTGGGCTTGCGTCCCCGCGACCGCGCTGTCGGGCTAGGTTTTGGAGGGCTTCGATAAGGTCGGCCATCTGCAATCTGCGATCTACAGCGTATGGGATATAATATGCGCCAGGATTCATTGTAGCACAGCCGAAAAGCTGGTTGCTCACACGATGATACACATGATGCAAAGCAAGTACATAAACGTACAGGGATACCGATTACACTACCTGGACGCAGGGCATGGACCGACAGTGCTGTTGCTCCACGGGTTCGGGACGTCAGCCGAGTCTTGGCGAGCAACAGGGGAGATCGTGGCGAAGGCAGGTTATCGCGCCCTGGCCTTCGATTGTCTGGGCTTTGGACGATCAGACAAGTCTCGGAATGCACCCTACTCGCTAGAACTCATTTCCGGGCTTTATGCCGAGGCACTGGAGCAACTCAGGATTGACCGAGCAACGATCATTGGCCATTCAATGGGCGGTAAGTATGCCCTCTCCACCGCACTGCTCTACCCCGACAAGGTGACGGCCATTGCTCTAGTGTCGAGTGACGGATTCACCATCGCCGCGCCGATGAACAAGATCGGCAAGTGGCCCCTGATTTCCTGGGGTATCCTCTGGCTGTCAGCGCATCCCCGCATGGTTCGTATGATGCTCGACGCGGCTTTCCATGCGCCAGATATATTCGTCACCGACGAAATGATCGCCCACGCCCGAGAGGCACTCATTGGCTGGGAGAATCGCCACGCTCTCACCGCTTTGAGCCGCTGTTATGATGCAACCGACCTCCAGCTTACCGGGTTGCGGGCGCGCCTGGGCGAGCTACACATCCCTACGCTCCTGATATGGGGCGAGAACGACCAGATCTTCCCGGTGAACCAAAGCGCCATTGCCGCCGCCGAGATCCCCGCTGCCCAGCTCGTCACCTTCCCGCGCTGCGGCCACTTCCCACAGATCGAGGTAGCTCGGCCCTTCTACGGGCTGATTCTCGGATTTCTGGCGGGTATTAAGGCGTAAGGTTCAGGTTTCAGGTGTCAGGTTTCAGGTGTCAGCGTGACAGATGCGCTCGAACTGATACCTAACACCTGACACCTGACACCTTCCCTAACAAAGATTATCTCAATGCTGCAGGAGTCGGACCTGTTCTCCGCACTCTGCACCCACATAGGCTCATGTCACTACGTGATCGTTCCACCCGTCGTACCTACGCCGGGAGTCCGGTACCGCGTCGGCCCGCTCATCCTGGGCTGCTGCGCCGCCGTCAGTTTATCCCGCCCGCACGGCTACCACGCTTCTTTGCACAGATCCTCGCTGCTCTGGTGGTGCTGGTAGTTCTCTCGGGTGCGGGGATATCTGGTGCGGGGTATAGCATGTATGCGAAAACTGCGGCAGACCTCAAGACGCGCCTCGAAAAGCTCAATACCCGCAATATCTTCCAGACTTCGCGGATCTATGATCGCAACGGCACCCTGCTGTACGAATTCTTCGATGCGGGCAAGCGTACCAATGTCAGCTTTGATGAGATTTCGCCTCTGCTAGTGCAGGCGACCGTCGCGGTTGAAGATAAGACTTTCTTTACCAACAAGGGCATTGACCTGTATGGTATTCTGCGCACCGCGATGAATAGCCTCCAGGTTGGCTCGGAGACCGGCGGTGCCTCGACGATCACCCAGCAGGTGATCAAGAATAGCGTGCTGACCATTGATGAGCGCGCTCCTGAGAGGCGTTACGAGCGCAAGGTGAAAGAGATCATCCTCGCTCAGGAACTTGATAAGATCTACGATAAGCAGCAGATCCTTGATCTCTACCTGAATGAGAACTTCTATGGCAATCTAGCCTATGGAATTGAGGCGGCCAGCGAGGTTTATTTTGGGGTGAAGGCGCGGGTGCTGAGTCTCAATCAGGCATCGCTCCTGGCCGGTCTGCCCCAATTACCCAGCGTCTATAACCCAATCAACTACCTGGAGCGAGATGCCGAGGGTGGCTACCTCCCCGGCGTGCGGCTTGGTGATGGCTGGGAGCAGGACACGTACGAACTTCCGGCCAACCTGAGTGCGCCGCGCTGGCGTCAGGTGGCGGTGCTGCGCCGGATGGTGGCGGAAGGCTATGTGAGCGCCGATGCGGCGCGTGCCGCAATTGCGCAGCCGCTGCGTTTCGCCCCGCAGGAGGTGCCACTCAACGCGCCGCACTTTGTCTTCTATGTGCGTGATCTGATCCAGGAACGTTACGGGCAGGCCGCCCTTACCGGCGGCGGATTGCGGATTACCACCACCCTCGATCTTGACCTGCAGCAAATGGTGCAGCAGAAGGCGTCCGAACGGATCAAGGAGCTACAGTCGCGCAATATTCATAACGCGGCGGTGGTGGTGATGCAGCCCAACACCGGCGAGATCCTGGCGATGGTTGGGAGCATTGACTATCGTGCGATTACGCCGACGACCACTAGGGGCGAGACGGGCAACGTCCTTGATGGTCAAGTAAATGTGGCCACACGCGAGCGGCAGCCAGGATCGGCGCTCAAGCCCTTCACCTACCTCTCGGCAATGGAGCAGGGTATCACGCCCGACACGGTGATCTGGGACGTGCCTACGGTGTTTCCGCTGCGGGGAGCAGAGACCTACGCGCCGCTGAACTATAACGCCCGGTTTAATGGGCCAGTGCGGATGCGCAACGCGGTGGCGAACTCGCTGAATATGCCCGCCGTGAAGGCGCTCAAAATGGGCGGGATCAAGAACGATCTCGATCTGCTGGATCGCGTGGGGGTGAAGACGGGCCTCAAGCGCGGCGAGGGTTTTTACGGCCTCTCGCTTACCCTGGGCGGCGGCGAGGTGACGCCACTAGAACTGACGACAGCCTACAACACACTGGCCAGCGGTGGTCGTTACCACCCGCCCACGTCCATCTTGGAGATCAGCGATGCTACGGGGACGTTCCTCCAGCGCCGCCAGTCCACCCTTGGTGAACAGGTGGTCGCCCCAGATCTAGTGGCGATCCTCACCAACATGATGAGCGATGACCGGGCGCGTGCGCCGGTGTGGGGCTTGAACAGTCAGCTCAAGCTGAGCCGTCCGGCTGCGGTAAAGACCGGCACCTCCAACGACTGGCGCGACGCCTGGGCCGCCGGGTTTACGCCATTTGTGACGGTCGGCGTCTGGACGGGCAATAACAATAACGAGCCGACCGAACATGTTGAGAGCCTGACGGGCGGCGGCATTATCTGGCACAACGTGATGGAGGAGATTTTTGTCTGGATCAAGAATAAGCCGCGCTACCACGAGCTATTCGCCAATCCCTTCAATGGTTTACCGATCCCGACGGAGTTTACCCTACCCGCCGATGGCTCAGTCATGCGCAAGGCGATCTGTCCGCTGCCCGGCCCCTTTGGTGGCTACAACCAGGAATTATTTACCACATCAATGCTTACGGCGATGATCACGCCGACAAATACGCTTCCTCCCGGCCCCGCCCTCACTAGTGTGCTGACTGCGCTCAGGATTCCTTGCACTGCCTTTAGGAAAGTGCAACTTATCCGCATCCCTACCGCTGAAGAGTGGGCCAGTGATGGCACACTTCAGGTGAACGCGGCGATCACACCAACTGCCGATAGCACGAAGCCAAACGGGACGGTTGGCCAGAGCCAGTATTGTCGCCCGGTGGAGGGACAGACGTATCTGGAGGGTTTGGCTCAGGAAATCTATATCTGGAAAACGCCGCCGCCTGACCGAGACGAGAGGGTGCAGTACGTCTGGAACGGTGGTTCAGCTCTCCCCAGTGCCGCGCCCGACGGCACGACCCCAAGCGTCAACACGAGCATTGACGCCTTGCCGTCCTGCGATCCGGCGATGTTCGTGCCACCTAACTCGGTGCCGCCGGTGGCGGGCGCGATCAAAATGCCCGATCTCAAACATCTCGGCGAGAATCAGGCCAAAGAACTTCTGGCGACTCTGGGGGTTGGCCCTGGAATGGTTTACGTAGACTACCAGACTCGTGAGCGCATTCCGGGCGACTACGATGTATTTGCGCCCTACACGGTAGTGAGTACCTTGCCCACCGCTGGTGATTGGATCCTGCCGGAGACAATGGTGGTCCTCGGTGTGCGTGCGCCCGACCCTAATCCCGACCAGCCGACGCCACTGCCAATGCCTACCGATAGCCCGCCGTCCGAAGCGACACCCGTTATCCTCCCGTGATCACGCCCGGTCGCTGCGATCCTCACGCCAGCGGAAGACAAACTGCTTATCGCTGGCGCGGTCGCGCTTAAAACGCCAGAGCCGAGTTGGTCGCCCGCGACCCTCGCGCATGTGGGTTGTCTCTTCCAGCAACCCGGCTTCCTTGATCTTGCGGTAGAAGTTGCCCTTATCGAGCTTTTCGTCAAGAATCTGCTCGTAAATGTGCTTCAGTTCCAGAATTGAGAAAAGTTCGGGCAGAAGTTGGAAAGCCAGGGTGGTGTACTCCAACTTCGAGCGCAACCGTGCGATAGCATAGGCGAGAATTTGTTCGTGATCGAAGGCGATGTCGCGGGTGAGCGCACTCACCGGAAACCAGCGCACATCGTGGCTCTCGTCACTCACTCGTAGGTGCTGGGCGTCGAAGCGCACTAGAGCGATGTAGGCCACGCTGATCACGCGGGTGCGTGGATCGCGCCCAACATCCCCAAAGGTAAAAAGCTGCTCCATGTACAGGTCGCGGACGCCTGTCTCTTCCTCAAGCTCGCGTCGGGCGGCCTGTTCCAGCGACTCATCCATATTGATAAAGCCGCCTGGGATGGCCCAGAATCCCTCGTAGGGCCAGCGCTTCCGCTGCACCAGCAATACATGAAGTTCACGCTCGATCAGCGTGAAAATCACAACATCAACCGTTACCGACGGGCGATCATAGCGCGAGGCATCGTAGGTTGTCGCCGTCTCGTCATGGTCTTCCATCGCAGTGCTCCTAAAATAGTGTACATTAAACACTATTTTAGAGGTTCCCAGAGATCTTGTCAAGAGGAGCGTATGCGACTAATTCAGCGGAGCTACCCTCGTAAGAATTTCTTGGGCAAATGCGCGGATGCGGGCCAGATCATCAGCCGCCGGGTTCTGGCGAACATAACGATCCAGATCCTCCAGGGCCGGGTAGACCGAGCCGACGCGAAAGCGCAGCAGCCCACGGTCGCGCAGCTCGCCAGGGTCGCCGCTATTAAGAAGCATCAGCCGCTCAACGCAGGCCAGCGTCCGGCGGGTGTCATCGCGAGCTAGGTAGGTCTGTTTCAGATTGCGCAGGATCCGAGCGAGGATCGCCCCCCGCGAGGGCGGAGTCATCAGCCAGCGCACCAGATCAGGGCGAGCCTCTGGATGGAACATGCCGATCTGTCGCTCACAATCGGCCTGACTCCACATCCCTCCACTACTGAACGGATCGACGTAAAAATCGTTCGGCAAAGCGGTATAGCGCACCAAAAAGTGTCCCGGTAGAGACATACCGCTCAGGGGTAGGCCAAGGCGCCAGCCCACCTCCATATATACCAGTGAGAGCATGATTGGCAGGCCACTGCGCTGGAGTAGCACATGGTCGAGGTGGCTATTGGCGGGATCGGGCTGCTCATAGCTGCGTGGGTCGCCGTGGAAACCCTGCTGGTCGAACAGGTAGCGGTTGATGGCGGCGATCTTGCCTCTAGGCTCCGTAATTGCCTCGATGCGCTCACGCAGATCATCGGCAAACTGATCAAGAACAGCCAAGAGGTAGCGAGGATCGCTGCCGTCACGATCCTCCCAGGCAATGAGCAACGCCGCCTCGGCGAGAGGCACTTGCGGGTCAGGCTGGCTAATGATGTGTCGGAAGAGTTGGCGAGCTTGCTGGGACATAGGCGTTGTAGATGGCGACCAATCTATGGGAAATCCCGTACCCTGGTACTACCAACAAGCATACCACCTTCTGCGTTCTGCTCCCAGCACCTCCTGCCTCCTACCCCCTGCCTCCCGCCCCCCGTCCCCTACACCGCCGGGTGGCGCAGCGCATCAACGAGCGCCTGAGTTTCGGCAGAAGGTGGCGGGCCGAGACGGCTAACTAGCCATGTAACCAGGAAGTTCACCGGCACACCGAAGATTCCGGCGGCGCTATGGCTGATGCCCAGCAATCCCCAGCCGGGGTAGGTGTAGCTCATCACCATATACGCGGCGGTAACGGCGGTGCCGCAGATCATGCCGATAGCAGCCCCCCGGCTGGTGGTGCCCTTCCAGAAGATGCCCAGTACGAGGACAGGGAAGAGACTCGACGCGGCCAATGAAAAGGCCCACGCCACCATTTGGACAATGATCGCCAATCGCTGGATGGCCGTCAGAGCCGCCAGGATCGCCGCCGTCAGAATCATCATACGTCCAACCCAGAGCCGCTCGTCCTTGGTGGCCTGGGGGTTCAGAGTGCGGTGGTAGATGTCGTGGGCTACGGCCGAGGCAATCACCATCAGCAGCCCGTCGGCGGTGGAGAGCGCGGCGGCCATACCTCCCGCCGCCACCAGGGCTACCACGGTGGCCGGTAGATTGGCGATCTCGGGTGTGGCCAGCACCACCAAATCTTGATCAATCTTCAGCTCACCGTACTGGAGCCGCCCGTCGCCATTCCCGCCGGACTCCCGGCTATCGGCAATGGTCAGCAGGCCGGTGGTTGACCAGTTCGCGGCCCACTGGGGCAACTCGGCAATCGGCTTATTGATCACATTCTGAAGAATTTCCCAGCGCGAGAAGGCCGCGTAGGCTGG
>CAIXLU010000666.1 GCA_903920315.1 uncultured Oscillochloris sp. | reverse complement strand
TGGCGGGGAATGTCTGGGAGTGGTGCGCCAGTCATGCCGAAACCTACCCTCAAGCGGCGCACACGCTTCAGAAAGACTTTACAGTTGATGATTGGGTCGTGCCGCTACGGGGAGGTTCGTGGTACTGTAGGAGTACAGGTGTTCGCTGCGGGGCGCGGGACAGGTATCATCCCGTCTACGTCAGGGACGGCAGCCTCGGTGTGCGGGTGGTGGTGTCCCTCGCTCGCACAAAAATAGCGTCTGTTTTGAAGTTTAGACTAATGCAGGGTGTATCCGTTCGGGGGGGGCTGAAAACTGTGTTTCAGTGCGAGCCTCAACCTGAGAATCGCACGCGAGGTATCCATGTGGAGCGGGCGACACCGGCCCGTTGGCCTCGTTCGGATGTTGCCAGGAGCGCCGTCTGATGGCATACTGCCGGCATGGACGAGACCCTGCCACCGCTTGACCTGACGCCTGACGACTGGGCCGCCACCCCTCCACGGGTGCGTGCGGTCATTCGGACATTGCTGGCAGCGGTCGCGGAACTGCCCACGTTCCAGGCGCGCATCGCCGAACTGGAAGCGCGGCTGAATCAGACCTCGCGGAACTCGTCCAAGCCGCCATCGTCCGATCCTCCCTCGGCTCCACCGCCACCGACCAAGACTCTGCGCGGGAAACCGAAGCCGAAAGGGGCGCAGCCCGGGCACCCGGATCAGCAGCGCGAGCTCCTCCCCGAGGCCGAGGTTGATACGGTGGTGCCGGTGCATCCCACGCACTGCCCGAACTGCCACGACATGTTGCCCGCCACACTGCGCCCGGTCTGTCTCCCCGATCGTCAGCAAGTCTGGGAGTTGCCGGAGATCCAGCCCACCGTCACCGAATATCAGTATCTGACCGTCTGCTGTCCCGGCTGTGGAGCCCTCGCCACCGGGACGCCTGCGGCGGACGTCCCGCCGGGGGCCTTCGGGCCACGGGTGGTGGCCCTGATTGCGCTGCTCCACGGACGCTACCGGATCAGTGACCGGGAACTGGTGGCCCTGCTCCAGATGGTGTGGCAGCTGCCCATCAGTGTGGGGAGTGTGGCCCACCTGCAACAGGTGGCGAGCGCGGCGCTGGCGCCCGCGCAGACCGAAGTGCAGCAGGCCGTGGAACAGGTGGCCCACGCCAATGTCGATGAGACGAGTTGGCGGGAGGGGGCGCGCAAACCCTGGTTGTGGGTTGCGGTCACGGCGGTCGCCACCCTCTTCATGCTCCAGTACGGTCGGGGGAAAACCCAACTGCGCGCCTTGCTCGGTGCCACCTTCGCTGGCCTGGTGACCTCGGATCGCCTGAGCGCCTATAACAGTCTGGATCCGCAGCGCCGCCAACTCTGCTGGGCGCATCTGGTGCGCAACCTGCGGGGACGGGCGGAGGCCGTCGGGCCGTGGCAGGCGGAGGCGACCGCGCTCCTCTGGTTGGCGGAGGAGGTGCTGGTCATCTGGGCGATGTTCCGGGAAGGAACGCTGGATCGGGCCACCATGCAGGGGATGATCCAGGCCATTCAACAGGCGATGTGGGAACGGGTCGAACCGGGACAATCCCTCACCAATACCCTGGGGAGCATCTGCGCCGATCTCGTGCCGCGCTGGGATGCGCTGTGGACGTTCCTGCATGCAGAAGGGGTCGAGC
>CAIXLU010000665.1 GCA_903920315.1 uncultured Oscillochloris sp. | reverse complement strand
TATTCTTTCACCGCGCCTGTATATTCTTTCACCGCGCCTGTATATTCTTTCACCGCGCCTGCATATTCTTTCACCGCGCCTGCATATTCTTTCACCGCGCCTGCATATTCTTTCACCGCGCCTGCATATTCTTTCACCGCGCCTGCATATTCCTTCACACAAGCTCTGTGATGCCGAAAGTAAGGGAAGGAGATCTTCTCAATCATCCCATCCCGGCACCATGTCACCCTGAGCAAAGCGAAGGGTCTGCCAGGAGACCGGGAAAGATGCTTCGCTGCGCTCAGCATGACATGACCGCGTTACTTCTGCGGTAGTGCGCCAAAACCTTTCACATAAGCCATCAGAAGCCGACCACGAATAGCCCGGTGCAGAGCCTTATTCGCGCATTCGCGACCTCTTCGTGGTCGGCATCTGACAGCTTATGTGAAAGGTTTTGGTACGAGGGTCATCCTCCCTACTCCTCTTCGTTGTCGGCCTGGTCGTTCTCGATCACAGGCGCAGCAGCACCGTGCCTCGCCGCACGCTCCAGGTTCAGCGCCAGCAACCGGGCCAGGATCTCGTCATCGCTCAGGGTGTCGGGCCAGCCGTAGGCCGCGAAGACCGCCACGTCGAGCGTGCGATGCGCCACACTCAGCCAGTCGGGGCGCTGGTTGTAGAGGTTGGTGAGGGTGCGCTTTTTGAGATCGGTCTCGCTCAACCCTGGCTCGTTCAGCCACGCATCGCGGAGGTGTACGAGATCACGGGCGGCATCGGCGATGGCTTTGATCAGCAGGCTGTCAGACTCGGCTGGTTCGGTGCCGGGTGGCCAGGGGAAGGGGTAGGTCTCGAAACAGGTGGTGTTGTTGTAGGTTGAGCTGTTCCCATCACCGTGGCGTGCCCCCACGCGCAGCGCCCATAACTCGTGAGGTTTTGCGTGTAGCACGCCGAAGAAGTAGTCGTCATCACGAGCAAAGACAATAAGCCGGGCAGCAGGTGATGCCTTTGCCGGCAACCACGCCAAGAGTCGGTACTTCGCCACAAGAACCGTCACCACGTAGCGCCGCTTCCCGGCGAGCGCTTTCCACAGCGCCGGACGCGGCTCACCGTGCAGCCACCAGAGGCGACGGTAGCTCAGTCGGTTATTCTTCTCACGCTCGGGTTTGACGTGTGCGTTCACATAGGCAAATGGTGCCTCGTAGAGCGCGGCTTCGTGTTCAGGCATTGTTGGGCCAAAATCAATGATCCACTCATCTTTTGGCCTGCCGGTGATGTCATCTCCGCCCACCAAGGGCCGCACAACATCGCTATTCACCCGCCCACATGTGTTGGGTTGTGCGATCATCGCGGCTGCTTGCGCGGCGCTGAGTTCAAATGGCCCGACCTTGATGTTTCCCATATAGCAGATGTCTGCGTTTTCGGCGAGGCGACGGATGCCCACAAAGCTGTTGCCTGCCGAGAGGTCGGCGTGAATGGCGCTGACGGGTCGGCCATCAATCGTTCGCTCCTGCTCTTTCCCATCGTCAAAAGCCACGATTGACACGCGCACCGCCGCGCTATCGAGTACCCACGGGCGATCACTCCAGGCCATGAAAATGTCCCCGGTCTGTTTGATCCGCTCCAGGATGGCCCGATTGTTCTGCTGGCGAATCGAGTGTGTGGCAAGAAATCCCACTCGTCGGACTTTTGTGTTCAGAAGTTGCTCACGCGCCCGCTCAAACCAGTACATCACCAGATCCATACGGGCCGGAACACGACTTCCGTAGAGTAACTGGAGAGTATCAACGTAGGTGTTCCCGAACTCACCTCGCAGTTTCTTGCTGCCAAGGAACGGCGGGTTGCCGATAATCACATCTACCGCTGGCCATTCCGGCTCAACCGGCTGCCCATCCGCGTCGAAGGCGAGGATCGCATCTTTGCACTCAATCGAGTGAAGTGTCTGTAAGATCGGCTCAATCGGCTGGCCCTCTAGCCACCCGTTCAGGCGTAACCACTGGAGATGACCGATCCACACCACCACTTGCGCCAATTCAGCGGCAAAGGGGTTCTTCTCGATGCCGTGGAGTTGTAAGGGCGTCACCCCAAGTTCGGGCTGGGTCAACTCAAGGCCACCAGCGTAGCGCCAGACCTCTTGCTCCAAGTCTTTGAGTTGGTGCAGAGCCACGTAGAGGAAGTTCCCGCTACCACAAGCCGGGTCAAGCACGCGCACCTTCGAGAGTGTCTCCATAAAGTCAAAGATCATCGCCTCGGCAACACTGCGGAGTTTCTGGCGGGATGCGCCGCTCACCGTCTGCCACTGCGTATGCAGAGCGGCCACGCCTGCTTGCACCGCCTCCCACTCGCGGCGGTAGGGCTGCATCAGCACGGGTTCAACAATGAGGAGAATATCGTCACGACTGGTATAGTGAGCACCAAGCTGCGCCCGCTTACTGGGATCAAGGCTGCGCTCAAAGAGCGTACCGAAAATGGCAGGCTCGACGCTTGACCAATCCAGCTTCGCCACCTCGTTCAAAAGCTGGAGTTCATCGGCATTGAGCGGAAGCGCGGTCGCATTCTCAAAGAGCCAGCTGTTGAAGCGCGGCACCTTGTTACCAGGGCCACAGTAGCCACCGGACTTCATCGTCTGAAAGAGGCTCTGCGCGATAGGGACGAACTCGCCGGGGTTCATGATCGCCTGCCGAATGCTCTGCGTCATCAATTCGGCGGGCAGGAGGCGAATATCCTCAGCGAACAGCGCGAACAGTACTTTCATGAAGAACGGCGCGGTATCCACCGGGGCGAAGCCGCGATCTTCCAGTAGTCGGGCGATACGCGCAAGCTGCTTCGCGGCCTTCTCGGTAATGGTTTCGGCACGTTCAACCGGACGGAGCTGTTCGGGATTGGTAAAAACCTGGCGCAGCAGATCGCGGGTCGCGGCGTTCTGGAGATCCGCGTTTGTGAACTGCTCAACCTGGGTGCGGTAGCCGGTGAACTCAATCGAGACATAATAGTTCTCGATGTCGCAGGCGACGAGAACAGGCGGATTGCCCAGGTCGCCCTTATAAAGCACGAGTTGAGTGTATGCGCCGCGCAGATCGGCGTATTTGCCCTTGGTCTTGTACTCCCAGGCGAAATGATCTTTCTTCCAGACATCGGCAAAGCCCGCCCCGCCGCCCGACTTCGTCAGGGGCTGCTCAAAGCGGTAGATGCTGCTCTGCTGACCTTTATCGAGCGGGGCAGGCGCACCGACAAGGGCGCACAGTTCATTGAAGTGAGTCTGCGCAACGGCGCGCTCGTTGATCGTGATCGCGGCCCACTTGTGGATAAAC
>CAIXLU010000664.1 GCA_903920315.1 uncultured Oscillochloris sp. | reverse complement strand
TACGCTCTGCGTGCTGACCACCTTCATCGTAATCTACTTCACGGTTATTGATGATCGTATTGCAATACGGCGCTTGATAACCTCGGTTGTCCTGTCCGCAATGTCGCTTCTCCTTGCTCGGAGTCTCTTCATCTACAGGATCCGCTCGCTCTCCGCTCCGATCTATTTTCTGATAACGCTATTTTTGGTCAATGCCCTTTTTTACGGCATCCGTACGCTAGAGACGCTGCTCTTCGGTGTGCCAGATGATGGCGCGTTTCGCTCGACACCAACGCAAACCGCACTGTATCTGATGGCTTTGATCATTAGCACGCTATGGACATTTGGCCTTATTATGCTGGTCAACCAGCGCCTGAGCACAGAGTTGGAACAACGGGCAACGACGGATGAGTTGACAGGGATCGCCAACCGGCGGCATTTTCTGGAGTTGGCGCAGAACGAAATCCAACGGGCGCGGCGATTAAACCACCCATTGATGCTGGCATTGATTGACATTGATCATTTCAAGCACATCAACGACACTTTTGGACATGCGATAGGAGATCAGGCGTTATTGGTATGGACTCACCTCTGTCAGAACAATATCCGCCAGATTGATGTGTTTGCGCGCTTCGGTGGCGATGAGTTTGTGGTACTCTTGCCGGAGACGATGCATGAGCAAGCCTATGATGTTGTGGAACAGGTGCGCTCCGCGCTGATCGCAGAACCAATGAATCTGGGTGGCCAGACGGTTAGAATGACAATTAGCTCGGGCATTGCGAGTCTGGCGAGCGATGTAGATACACTGGATACGCTTCTGGAACGCGCTGATCGTGCGCTGTACCGGGCGAAAGAAGCTGGGCGCAACTGCGTGGTTGCCGAGCATGCGGCATCCACGAAATAGGTCATGAATACCCGAATAGGGCCGGGGCGAGCCTTTGGAAGGATGTGGGGGAGTATCCTCTCCTCGTCCTTTTTTTTTAATAAAAGAGGTTTTCCCTTATTTTATTGACAATACCAATAATCGCTGGTAGACTACCGGTAGTTTGCAGGAGGTCAATGATGACAAATATGGGATTTACCCCCGAGAGCGGGGCAGGCAAGATTATCGAGTATCTCCAGCGGCACGGCGAAGGTGCGATCAAGGACTTTGCGGCGCTGCTGGATGTAAGCGCAACGGCGGTGCGCGAACACTTGGTACACTTGCAGGCCGATGGCCTGGTGGTGGCGCACGCCGAGCGCCGTGGCCCTGGACGACCGCGACTGGTGTATGGCCTGAGCGAGAAGGCGCAGAGTCTTTTCCCCAAGCAGTATGACCGACTCATCTCGCAGTTGCTGCGCGAGCTGATCGCGATAGAGGGGGCAGATAAGGTTGAGGAGATTCTCGACCGGGTCAGCCAGCGTCTGGCCGTTGAGTATTCGGATCGCATGAAGGGTACGGATGTACCGGTGCGCCTGAGTGAACTGCGCCGCCTGCTGGAGCAGCGCGGTGTGCCTGCTGAGGTTGCTCCCAAGGGTGATGGCATTCGGCTCTTTGCCTGCCCCTACTACGATGTGGCCCATCTGCATCCGCAAGTCTGCTCGATGGAACGCCAGATGATCGAGTATGTACTGGGCGAGAAGTTGGATCTGCAAAACAGCATCCGCGAGGGTGCCCATAGCTGCAACTTCACGGTACACGAGAAAGAGACACCCGACGGGCGGGTGGTCATCCCGCTCCAGATATGAGGAACACATGAGCAACGATCTGATCATCAAGGATCTTCAAGCGAAAATTGAGGACAAAGAGATCCTCAAGGGTGTGAATCTGACCGTCCAGCACGGCAGCGTCCACGCGATTATGGGACCGAACGGCGGCGGTAAGAGCACCCTGGCCCATGTGATCGCTGGCCACCCCAGCTATACGGTGACGGGCGGCGAGATCTGGTACAAGGGCCAGAATGTGCTGGAGTTAGATATTGACGAGCGCAGCAAACTCGGTCTCTTCCTGGCTTTTCAGTACCCGGTGGCGGTTCCCGGCGTAACGGTGGCGAACTTCCTGCGGGCCGCGATCAACGCGCATCGCGCCGAAGCGGGTAAAGACCCGAAGACGACCTCGATCCCGGTGGCGCAGTTCCGCAAGCAGTTGCGCGAAGGTATGGCCGCCCTGGAGATGGACGAGGGCTTTGCCCGACGCTACCTGAACGAAGGTTTCAGCGGCGGTGAGAAGAAGCGCCTCGAAATCCTCCAGATGACGATGCTGGCTCCGACAATGGCGGTGATGGACGAGACCGACTCCGGCCTGGATATTGACGCTCTGCGGATCGTGGCCGGCGGCGTGAACCGGCTGGCTGGCCCGCAGATGGGTGCCCTGGTGATCACCCACTACCAGCGCCTGCTCGACTACATCAAGCCGCAGTTTGTCTCGGTGATGATGGACGGGCGGATTGTGCGCGAGGGCGGGCCGGAACTGGCGCTGGAACTGGAGGAGAAGGGCTACGATTGGCTCCGCGAGGAGCTGACCGGCGCGGCGTAATGTAGGGGCGCATCGCGATGCGCCCCTACGCCATGCGTGTGGATACACCATATGACAAACCTCACCCTGAAAGATATGACCGCCGAGCAGATCGTCGCCCTGTCGGTTGCGGCGGGCGAGCCGGATTGGCTCACCGAGCGCCGTCGCGAGGCGTGGGCCTTCTTCGCCCAGGCGGCCCCGCCCGAGTGGCGGCGCACCAACTTGTCCGGCCTGAACCCCGAGGCGCTGGTGCCGACGCAGGCTCCCCAGGGTACGGCGATCCAGTGGGACGCTGAACTGGCCGGGAGCGGCGTGATCTTCACCACGATGGCCGCAGCCCTGCGCAGCCACGGGGCGCTGATCAAGGCGAAGATGGATACGGCGGTTGCGCCGCTGGATCATAAGTTCAGTGCGTTGCGGGCGGCGCTCTGGCAAGATGGCGCGTTCCTGTATGTGCCCAAGGGCGTGGCAATTGACCTGCCGCTGCGGGTCTGCTACACCCTGGCCGACGCAAATCAGGCAATCTTCCCGCGCACCCTGGTGATCCTGGAGGATAACGCTAGCGTGACCCTGATCGAGGAGTTCACCTCGCATAACCATGCCGCCGCCGCCCTGGCCGGGCCGGTCACCGAGATCCTGGCTGGCCCCGGCAGCAGCATGCGCTTCTCCAGCGTGCAGCACTGGGGCGCGGGCGTCTACCATATCGGCGGGCAGAAGGTTATTCTCGGGCGAGACGCCTCAATCGAGTGGACATCGGTGTCTCTGGGTGGTCAGGTGCAGCATGTCGAGGCTGAGGCCCGCCTGGAAGGAAACGGCTCGCAGGTTCACTGGCTGGGGGCCACCTTCGGCAACGGCACGCAGAACCTGGTTATTGCGCCCTGGTTGCGCCACGTCGGCTATAACGCCGAGAGCTTTATGCAGTTCAAGACCGTGGTGAACGATAGCGCCTACAGCGTCTTCGACGGCATGATCAAGATCGAACACGAGTCGAAAGCGACCAGCACGCGGCTTGAGGAACACGCCCTGCACCTCAGCCCCAAGGCCCGCAACGACTCCATCCCTGGCCTGAAAATTGACACCAACGATGTCCTCAAGGGCGGCCACGCCTCAACCAGCGGCGACGTGGATGACACTCAGCTCTTTTATATGCAGGCGCGTGGGATTAAGCGCGATGACGCCAGACGGATGATCGTGATGGGCTTCTTCGAGCCAGCCCTGGATCGCATTCCGGTCGAGGCACTGCGCGACGAGCTGACAGGGATTATTGAGTCGAAGATTTAAGCCTCCAAGATGAGGGTGGGGGCGCATCGCGATGCGCCCCTGATGAGGGTAGGGGCGCATCGCGATGTACCCCTACGGAACTATGACTAAACTCTCTTCATTTGACGTGGTCGCCCTACGACGCGATTTCCCGATCCTGCAACAGCATGTGAACGGCAAACTGCTGGCCTTCCTTGACAGCGGTGCCTCGTCGCAGAAGCCGCGACAGGTGATCGAGTGCCTGGATGACTACTACCGCCGCTATAACGCCAATGTTCATCGTGGCGTCTATAAGCTCAGCGAGGAGGCGACCTTCGCCTTCGAGCGGGCACGCGGCAAGGTGGCCCGGTTTATCGGGGCTGCGCATAAACGTGAGGTGGTCTTCACCCGCAACACCACCGAGGCGATTAACCTGGTGGCCTACTCCTGGGGCGGGGCGAACATCAAGGCGGGGGATCGTATCCTGCTCACGCTGATGGAGCATCACTCCAACATCGTACCCTGGCAGATGCTCGCCCAGCGCACCGGCGCGAAGCTGGACTATGTCGGGCTGACCGACGAAGGTCGGCTGAACCTGGCGGAGTTAGACACCAAGCTCACTGAAGGCGTGAAGCTGTTCGCCGTGACTCATCAGTCGAATGTGCTGGGTACGGTGAACCCAGTGGCGATGCTGGCCGAGCGGGCGCATGCGGTCGGGGCGAAGATCCTGGTGGACGGCGCGCAGAGCGTGCCGCATATGCCGGTGGATGTGCGGGCGTTGGGCATTGATTTCCTGGCCTTCAGCGGCCACAAGATGTGCGCACCCACGGGCATCGGTGCCCTATGGGGGCGGCGAGCGCTGCTAGAGGCAATGCCGCCCTTTATGGGCGGCGGCTCGATGATCGAGTTTGTAGAGCTGGATCAGAGCACCTACGCCGAAGTACCCACCCGCTTTGAGGCGGGGACACCGGCGATTGGCGAGGCCATCGCTCTTGGTGAGGCATGCGATTTCCTGTCGAACGTGGGTATGGAAGCGATCCACACCTACGAGCAGGAATTA
>CAIXLU010000663.1 GCA_903920315.1 uncultured Oscillochloris sp. | reverse complement strand
CTGGCCGCTGTCTGCTCCGGGCCGAAGACGGTGACATAAGCGACGGCGGTGGTGGCTGGGCGCGGGCCAATACCCAGTTCCTCCATCACGTCGTGGAGCCGGTCAATGCCGAAGGCTAGGCCCACGGTGGGGATGGGTCGCCCGGCGAACTGGCCCACCAGTTCATCGTAGCGCCCGCCACCGAGCAGCGAACCCTCGGGCCAGTGCGGCGTGGTCGCCTCAAAAACCAGGCCCGTGTAGTACGAAAGACCACGGGCCAGACGTGGCGTCACTTTGTAGCGCTCGGAGGGAACGCCCATCTGCTCAAGGCCACTGATGATCGCCCGCAGGTTTGCGAGAGCGGCCAAGGCCACTTCATCGCCGCTGAGTCGCTCAGATAGCTCCTGCACCACATCGGCGGGCGCACCATCAATCTGCACCAGAGCCAGGATCTGCGTGACCGCCTGGGGGGAAACGCCGCCGCGCAGCAGTTCGTCCCGCACCCCGTCGGCACCGATCTTGTCAAACTTGTCAATGACGCGGTAGACCCTGCTGGCCGACGCCGCATCCAGGCCGCTGGAGCGGGCAACCCCGCCAATGACTTGGCGGTGGTTGAGCATGGTGACAAAATCAGGGAAGCCGAGGGCCGTGAGGGTTTCGGTCAGCATGGCCACAATCTCGGCGTCGGCGAGGGGTGAGCTACTGCCCACAATATCGGCATCGGCCTGATAGAACTCGCGGTAACGCCCGCGAGCAGGACGCTCGCCCCGGTAGCTTGGCCCGAGGGCGTAGCGCCGCCAGGGCAGGGCGATCTGCCCGGCATACTGGGCCACCACGCGGGCCAATGGCACCGTCTGGTCGTAGCGCAGGGCCAGCCGACGACCGCCGTGATCCTCAAAGCGGTAGATCAGGCTCTCGTCTTCGCCCAGTTTCCCCTCCAGCGCCTCGGCATACTCGACAATGGGCGTCTGGAGCGGCTCAAATCCGTGGCGCTCACACACCCCCGTAATCGTGGCGGTAATGTGCTGGCGCAGCATCATCGCCGGGGGCAGATGGTCGCGCATCCCCTTGATGTTCTGTACCTTGGACATATCATCTCCATCTACCTCGCCAGTTCAACCGTTGACAGATCCAGAATCCCCATCGGCGTCACCGTAAGCCCGTGTACATAGGGCTTCACCAGCGTGTAGGCGATGTCGTGGTAGAGCGGGATCACTGGCGCGTCGGCCAGGATCTGTGTTTCGGCCTGCTGATACAGGGCGAACCGCTGCGTCTCGTCTTTTTCGACAGCGGCCCGGTTCAGCAGATCGTTCACCTGCGCATTATCGTAGCCGGTATGATTCTCGCCGCTGCCCCCTCGAAACAGCACATCCAGAAAATTCTCCGGGTCGGGGTAGTCGGCGATCCATCCGCTGCCGTAGATCTGGAGCTGGTTCTGGGCGAGGGCGCTCTGGAAATCGCTCTCTTTTTCGTAGCCGCGCACCTCGATCTTCACGCCCAACTCATCACTCGCCACCTTGCTCAGCGTATCAGCCCAGCCACTGTAGGCGGCGATCAATGGAAGTTTATCAACGCCGCCGTAGCGCGACTCGGCGATCAACGCCTTTGCCTTGGCCATATCGGCGTGGAACTGGGGCAGGTGCGGATTGTAGCCCGGTATACCGGGCGGCAGGACGCCCCATGCCGCATCGGCAGACCCGCCTAGAGTCACCTGAACGAGCTTCAGTCGGTCAATCAGCAGGGCGAACGCCTGACGCACCTTTAGGTCGTCGAAGGGCGGCATCGTTACGTTCAGGGCTAAATAAAAGAGTGATAATTGCGGCACGCGCACAAGTTCTTTCGACAGCGCGTTGCTGGTATCTTGCACGCGAGCCAAGTCGGATGCGGGTACATCCGTCACATCAATATCGCCCTGCTCGTAGAGAACCATGGGGTTAATGGCTGCTGCGCCGATCAGAAAGCGCACCCGGTCGAGCTTTGGCAGCTCGCGGGAGAAATTCAGATTGCGCTTGAGAACGAGTACCTGGTCATGATCCCACTGCTCAATCTCAAAGGGGCCACTCCCGTTTGGATGCTCCAGCCAACTGCCGGTGGTCGCAGCCTCAACGGCCCGCTGGTCTACCACAAAGCTGGTGACGTGCGAGAGCTTGGCCAGGAAGTAGCTCTTGGCCGAGTTGATGCGGATCACCACCGTCAGATCATCGGGGGCACTCAGACCCGCGATATGGTCAGCCTTCCCAGCGAGCCGCTCGCGCACGCCAACAATATCGCCCAAATAGGTGGCCGCCGGCAGAAACCGGGCCAGCTTCGGGTCGCTAGCCCGCTCAAGCGAGTAGACCACATCCGCCGACGTGATCCGGCGACCGTCGGCGAAACGGATGCTTTTACCCAGGGTGAATGTGTAGGTCAGGCCATCCGGCGAGATCTGCCAGGACTCAGCGAGGTCGGGCTGAACCTCCAGCTTGTTATCGAGGCGAGTCAGACCACTGAAGATCTGGCGGATAACGAAGGCGCTACGCACATCAATCGCCAGCGCCGGGTCGAGGGTACTGGGATCGCGGGCACCCAGGGTCGTGATCAGCGTCCCGCCGTTGCCGAGGTTTGCGGGCGTGGGAGCGGGGATCGTCGTCGGTGCGGCAAGAGGCGTGGGCGGGGGCGGATTTCCCGCGCAGCCGGTGAAGAGCAGGAGGCAGCATGCAACGAATAACCAGTAACGGCGGCGCATTGAATGTGGCACCCTCATGCGGCATGTCCTCCAGCCAGTTGCCCACAGGCGGCGGCGATCTCGCCCCCACGCTCAACACGCACCGTGCAGGCCACACCATAATCCAGTAGCACCTGCTGAAAAGCGGCCACGCGCAGATGTTCAGAGCGGCCCAGGGGCGATCCCGGCACGGGGTTCCAGGGAATCAGGTTCACGTGGCAGAGCAGGGGAACGCCACGGTCGGCTCCCTCCGCCGTATGGCCGCGCAGCAACTTCGCCAGGGCCAGCGCCTGATGCGGGTGATCGTTGCGGCCTTGGAGCAGCACATACTCAAACGAGACTCGCCGCCCCGTCAGGGCGGTATATTCGCGGGTCGCGGCGAGCAGATCGGCAAGCGGGAAGTGTTCGTTGATCGGTACGAGCGCGCTGCGTAGGGCGTCATCGGGGGCGTGGAGCGAGATCGCCAGGTTGATGGGCAAACCCTCGTGAGCCAGGCGGCGGATGCCGTCGGCCAAGCCCACCGTCGAGACCGTCATGCTGCGGGCACCCATATTGAAGCCCTGCGGGTCGTGGAGGCGCTGCACCGCAGCCCACCAGCGGTCGTAGTTGGCCAGTGGCTCGCCCATGCCCATAAAGACGATATTCGAGACCCGGCTGATCTGACGCACCGGAATAGGCGCATCGGCCCACCAACGTGTCCCGTCGTCTCTGCGATCATCGGCATCCTGTAGCCCGCTACCTGCATCTTGCCAATGCCGTAGCTCGCGGCTCGCCCACAGCACCTGCTCCACCATCTCGCCCGTGCTGAGGTTGCGTAGCAGACCACGTTTGCCGGTGGCGCAGAAGACGCAGCCCATTGCGCAGCCAGCCTGAGTCGAGACACAGACCGTGGCCCGGTCGGGGTAGATCATCAGCACCGTCTCGATCACTGCGCCATCAGGCAGCGCAAAAATCGCCTTGCGGGTCGTGCCACCATCGGCCTCCTGGGTACGCACACGGCGCAGAGCGTCGAACGTCGTCTCTGTCGCCAGACGCTCGCGCAGGCGGGATGGCAGGTCGGTCATCAGGGCCGGATCGTGGACAAGGTTCACATAAAGCTGGCGATAAATCTGGCGAGCGCGAAAAGCGGGCTGGCCCCAGTCGCGCAGCAGCGCCTCCAGATCGGCCAGATTCATATCATAGAGCGCAGGGTTTGGCATAGCAAGGGGATTATACCACTTTGACTCACCCTAATGGCCGTGGTATAGTACCTGCGAGCGTAAGCGCAAAGACGAGGTTTCAGGTGCCAGGTTTCAGTATCGCAGAGCGCCGTCGTCAGTGCCGTCAGCAGCCAGCCACCTGCCCTGGCTAGTCGCGCTTGCCCACGATGAGTGTTTCAAGCCAGCTTTGCCAGAGCGCAAGCTGGTTTCTTTTGTGCGATTTTTTTGATCCTAGAATGTTTGAGAGGGGAGAATGACCCACCTCTACCTGATTCGCCACGGTGAAGCCGAGGCAAATATCAAGCCGATTGTTGCCGGGATGAAGGGCGATACTGGTCTCACGCTGCGCGGCAGATTGCAGGCCGAGCGCCTGCGGGATCGGCTGGCCCGCACGCACGAGATTGCTGCCGATGTGCTGATTGCCAGCACTCTGCCCCGTGCCCGCCAGACCGCCGAGATTATCCAGCCCGCCCTGGGTCTGCCAATTATTTTTGATGATGAGGTGCAGGAACTGTATGTCGGCGAGGCCGATGGCATGATGAATGCCGAGGCGTGGGCTACATACGGGACGCCGGATTTCGAGGCGGCACCCCTGCGTCCCATCGCCCCCGGCGGCGAGAGTTGGGGAGGATTCTCCCTGCGCGTCGCTACCGCCCTCACTCGGATCACCAGCACGCATGCCGGAAAGACTATCGTGATCGTCTGCCACGGCGGGGTGATTGACAACTCGTTCATCCACTTCCTCCAGATGCCCAGCATGGTGCTGCCGCCTACCGATTTCCATACCCGCAATACCAGCATCACCCACTGGGAGTACGTGCATCGCCGCAACCGTCTGCTCTGGCGGCTGAACTCCTACAACGACATCGAACACCTCCACGACATCGGTGCGTTCGAGTCGGTGCGCTGGGAAGATACGGACTCGAGCCATATCGCGGCACCTGTGCCCATTGAAGAGTAGGACAAGGTGTCAGGTGCCAGGTTTCAGCGTGACAGTTTGTACCGCTACTTTACCGTTCAGACAAGGTTTCAGGTGCCAGGTTTCAGGTTTACAGTTCGTAGTGCGGGCTTCCAGCCTGCCAACGCGCATCTGGCGGGCTGGAAGCCCGTACTATGAACATCGCACACTGTAAAGCTGTCTCGAACCATGTCTCAGGCCAGAATGTGGCATCGTGACGCGCTGTACCTGAAACCTGAAACCTCACACCTGAAACCTTGTCTTATGTGAATATTTTTTCTTTCCGTATTCTTCTGTGGCACAATCTCCGCATCGTACTAAGAGGGACACATGACGGTCACATTTCTGGAAGACGGCCACGCAGCCAGCCCAACCGGGTGGGTCGCGGCGACAGCGCAGTGCGGGATTAAGTATAAGGGCCGCGACGATCTGGCTCTGTTGGTGAGTGCGGAGCCGTGCAGCGCGGCGGCGATCTTCACCACGAATAAGGTGAAAGCAGCCCCGGTGCGCTATGACATGGAACTGGTGCGGCGCAGCCCCGCCAGCCTGCGCGCCGTGGTGATTAACGCCGGGAATGCTAACGCCTGCACCGGCCCCGACGGCGATGCGGCGGCTCTGGCTATGGCCCAGGCGGTTGAGTCCGCCTTGGCACTGCCTGCTGATTCGGTATTTGTGATGTCAACCGGCACCATCGGCGTCCCCATGCCGATAGCGAAGGTGCTAAACGGGATCGCGGCGGCGGCCACGACACTCGCGCCCAACCACGGCATCGCGGTGGCACGGGCGATCATGACCACCGATACCCGGCCTAAATACTGCGCCGCCCGCGTCGTTTTGCCTTCGGGCCACACCATCACAATTGGCGGTATGACCAAGGGCGCGGGGATGATTCACCCAAACATGGCAACGCTCCTCGCCACCGTCACCAGTGATGTCGCCGTGAACCCGGCATGCCTGGACGTGGCCCTGCGCGCCGCCGCCAACCTGAGCTTCAACAGCATCAGCATTGATGGCGACACCAGCACCAACGACACCCTGCTGGTGCTGGCCAACGGCACGGCCAACAACCCCCAGATCGAAGATCTGGCTAGTCCCGATGGCCAGGCGTTCCTGGAGGGACTCACCGCTGTCTGTCAGCACTTGGCCAAAGCGGTGGTGCGCGATGGCGAGGGGGCCACGCGCTTTGTGACGATCACCGTGCGCGGGGCGACAGATAATGCCGACGCCAAGCAGGCCGCGATGACGATTGCCAAAAGCCCGCTGGTGAAGACCGCTCTCTACGGGGCCGACCCGAACTGGGGCCGGGTACTCTGCGCCCTGGGCTACTCCGGTGCCGAGATTGATCCCGATAAGGTGCTGCTCTCTTTCGGCGGTATGCGTGTGCTGGAGGGCGGTATGCCTCTGCCCTTCGACGAGAAGACGGCCAGCGACCTGCTCAACGTACCCGAGATCACGATTGACGCAGATCTCGGTTTAGGCGATGGAATCGCTACCGTTTGGACCTGCGACTTCTCCGAGAATTATATAAAGATAAATGCGGAATACCGCACCTGAACGATTGTGGATTGTGGGTTGTGGATTGTGGATTGCAATATCCCCTACAATCCACAATCCACAATCCACAATCTACAATGAGGAATGCCAATGGATCATAAGCTCTGGGGTGGCCGCTTTAGCGCACCAACGGCTGAAGATATGGCCCTGTACAACGACTCGTTTCGCTACGATGTGCGGCTCGCCGCTGCTGATATTGTTGGCAGCATCGCTTGGGCTGGGGCGCTGGCCGAGGCTGGGTTAATTAGTGCCGAGGAGCGCGATCAACTGGTGCAGGGTCTGGGGTTGGTGCGCCTGGAGTTTGCCGACGGTCGCTTTGCAAAAATGCCGAGCGACGAGGATATTCACACCGCCGTTGAGCGCCGCCTGGGGGAAATTGTGGGTGATGTGGCCCTCAAGCTGCACACTGGGCGCTCGCGTAACGATCAGGTGGCCACCGATATGCGCCTCTTCGCCATCGGTGCGGCCCGTCTGGTGCAGGATCGCATCCTTGGCCTTCAGCTTGCTCTGCTGGGGCAGGCCGAGCAGCACACCGATACGGTGATGCCGGGCTACACACACCTCCAGCGCGCCCAGCCGATCACCTTTGGCCACTGGTGTCTGGCCTATGTCGAGATGTTTGATCGGGATACTCATCGGCTGGAGGATGCCACTACCCGCACGCGCACCCTGCCTCTGGGCGCGGGTGCCCTGGCCGGGAACTCGCTTGGCGTTGAGCGCGAGCGACTCACCGAGTTGCTGGACGAGTTTGACGCAGTGGCCAGCAATTCGCTCGACGCTGTCTCCGACCGCGATTTTGTGGCTGAGTTGCTCTTCACCTTCGCCCTGACCGGCATCCATCTAAGTCGGCTGGCCGAAGATCTCGTCCTCTACAGCAGCGCCGAGTTTGGCTTTGTTGAGCTTGCGGACGAGTACAGCACCGGCTCTAGCATCATGCCGCAGAAGAAGAACCCGGATAGCATGGAACTGCTGCGCGGCAAGAGCGGTCGGCTGATCGGTAATCTTGTGGGTCTGCTGACCACGCTCAAGGGTCTGCCCATGACCTACAATAAGGATATGCAGGAGGACAAGGAACCCTTCTTCGACAGCCTCGATACCCTTGACCTGGGGCTGCGCGTGGCGGCGGCGGTGGTAGACACCCTGGAGGTGCAACCTGCGCGGATGCGCGCTTCCTTGGATGACGCCATGCTGGCCACCGACCTTGCCGACGAGATGGTGCGCCTGGGGGTTCCGTTCCGCGAGGCCCACGGCAAGGTCGGGCGTTTGGTGCGGCGTGGGATTGAACTGCGCCTGCCCCTGCGCGATCTGCCCCTCGCCGAGTTTCAGGCCGTCCAGCCTGACTTTGACGAGAGCGTCTACGCGATCTTCGACTTCAATCGCAGCGTCGCCCGCAAAGAGAGCCTGGGCGGAACCGCCCCGCAGCGGGTGGCCGAGCAGTGCGCTCGCTGGCGCGATCTGCTTGATAGCTAGTTAG
>CAIXLU010000662.1 GCA_903920315.1 uncultured Oscillochloris sp. | reverse complement strand
CCCAACCCTCTCTCTCGTCGGCATAATCCTAATCTACGTCGCCGCCGTGAGTACGGCATTCACGCTACCACGATTCTTCCTGCCGCTGGCACCGATTTACGCCACAGCGGCGGCGTGGGTGGTCTGGCGGCTGACCGGGGGCGGGCGGGCGATGCTCGGCGTGGGACTAGCTTTGGGTGTGGTACTATGGGGCGGCTGGGCCGGTGGGATGCGCTATGCCCTGGCGGGTCAGCCTGCCGATGAGGTGGCGGCGGCGCAGATGGTTCAGTCTCACCTTCCGGATGACGCCCGGTTTGGCGCACGAGTCTCGGCGCGGCTACCCCTGGCGAAGTACTCGGCTATCGCCCACGCGGCGGTGAACTGGCCGGCGGGAGGGGATCTCGCTCAGCCGATCAGCGCCGATGACCTGCGCACGCTGCGGGATGCCGGGGCGAGTTATCTGCTCTGGGACGACGACTCGGGGTTGCCGCCGCTGGCTGATGTGGCGGGAGCGCGGGTGGACGATAGCGGGCGCTATAGCCTGTATCGGCTGTAGGCGATTGTGGATTGTGGATTGTGGATTGTGGATTGTGGATTGTGGATTGTGGATTGTGGATTGTAGATTGTGAGAGCAATCGGCATCACTGATTAAGATAATGCGGATACCCTCGATACGACGCCCTCTGGATCTGCCACGTGTCTCGCCTACGGCCATCACCCTCATCGCTCTGGTGCTGATCGGCCTCGCCATGCGCCTTTGGTTTATCGCCGTCAACGAAATTGATCCGCGCTTCTCGGCGGCGGATGACGGTGATTATTACCAGCGCGCCCTGCATTTGGCCGTGACTGGGCAGTACACCGACAACTCCTGGCTCATCCGTCCGCCGGGCCACGTTTTTATGTTTGCCGTGCTGCTGCGGATGGGGATTGCCCTGGGCGACCCGACCGTGGGTATCGCGATGATCCGTGGCGTGCATGTGGCCCTGTCACTGCTGCTGGTACCGTTGGGCTACGATATGGCCCGCCGCCTGTTTGATGCTCGCACTGGACTGATCTTCGCCGCGCTGCTGGCGATCTGGTTTCCCTTTGTTGAGCTGCCGGTACTCATCCTCAGCGAGCCGCTCTTTATTGCGATGTTGGGGGTTCACTGCTGGCTGCTGGTGCGCTGGCGCGACAGCTACCGCGAGGATGGGCGGAGCAGCCTCTGGCTGGCGGCGGCGGGTGTCGCGCTGGCACTGGCCTCGCTGGCCCGCTCGCCCGCCCTCTACGCCTCGGTGTTTGCGGTGGGATTTGTGGCGCTGGAGGTATGGGCCAACCTGCGCGGCAGACGAGGCATGACGGGCGGCACTTGGGTGCCGACAAAAGACGGGCTGCATCTGGGGGCCAACCGGCAGCCTAGCCGGTTTACTGATGCACCATCGCGCTCACAGGTTCGATGGCCAGGGCTCGTGCGGCGCTGGCTTGTCTCGACGATCAGCGCATCCCTGATCTTCCTCGTCCCCTTCGCCCTCACCATTACCCCCTGGGTGATCCGCAACTACGTCACGTATCAGCGGCTGATCCTGATTGATACCCTGGGGCCGGTGAATATGTGGATGGCGATGAGCGACTCGGTGAACGAGGGCCGTGGCGAGAACGAGGCCAAAACGATCCTGGCGGCGATTCCGCAGGAGCAGCGCCAAGATTTCGTGAGCGCCGATATTGGCCGGATCGTCCGCGAGGAACCCTGGCGCGTGGTGCGTAATTTCGGGGCGAATTTTATCCATATCTGGAAGGCTCAGTTTACCGAGGATTTCTTTGTCAAAGTGAGCTTCTTCACCCGGCCCCTGCGCGAGATCTGGCCGATGGGTGCGCTGGGCGATCTGCTCTGGCTGATCTTCACTCCGGCGAGCCTGGTGGCCCTGGCGGCGCGCCCGCGTGAGGGCGGATTCCGCCTGCTGGCGCTTGGCTGGATCGCCTACTCGTGCCTGACCGTGATGCTCATCCATGT
>CAIXLU010000661.1 GCA_903920315.1 uncultured Oscillochloris sp. | reverse complement strand
ATGCTGGGCGACGGGCGCGGCAATCTCTTCTTCCAAACCTGGTGCGCCGACTACCCCGATCCTGCGGACGTTGCCGGTGCCCTGTTTGGCAGCAGTTCGCCCCAGAACCTCGGGCGCTACCATAACGCCGACCTTGACGAACTCCTCTCCCGTGCCGAAGCGGAGTCCGACCCGTCCCGGCGGATCCAGCTCTACCAGCAGGCCGAGACGATGATCGTGGGCGATGCGGCAGCGATCTTCCTTGATCATCGGGTGGACACCCTGCTGGTCTCTCCCCAGATCACGGGACTCATCCGCGCTCCCTTTGCGCTACCGGTAGAACCCTTCATCGAGAAGACACTCCCCGTATCTTTGCCATAGGGTTTTGCACTACCGCAAAAGGAACGCTGTTACGCTGAGCGAAGCGCAACCTTCTACGGCCTTGGCGCGTCCCTATCGTAGCTATTGCTCGCAACGGAGGGATTATGTATGATCACGATGCTTATTGCGCTGGCCACGGGCTTGGGGCTTTCGACTGCCGCCGGGCTCAACGCATTTCTGCCGCTACTGACGATTGGTATTCTGGCCCGCTTCGGGCTGATTGAACTGGCCGCACCGTTCGGCCTACTGACGCACCCCCTGGTGCTGTTGACCGTCGCCGCGCTGGCGGTGTTCGATTTTGTGGGGGATAAACTGCCCGCCGTGGATAGTGCGTTGCACGCCTTTGGGGTCATCATCGCGCCGATTGCCGGGGCCATCCTGGCTCTGGCGGCCCAGGGCGATGTCGCCAGCATCCATCCGGCGCTGGTGATGATCGCCGGCGTAGTAGCGGCGGGGGGCACGCATCTGGCCCGTAGCGCTGTGCGCCCGGTGGTAACGACAGCCTCCGCCGGGACGGGCAACCCGGTGATCAGCCTAGTCGAGGACGGGGTCGCCCTCGCCCTGAGCGTACTGGCAATCCTGGCCCCGGCGCTGGCGATCATCCTGATGATCATCGTGGTCGTCGTCTTCTTCCGAGTCTTCCGGCGAGCCGCACGGATCTGGGACGAGCGGAAGGTGTAGGGATAAAAGCATCGCTACCTGATGATTGCAAGGCAATCATCAGGTAGCGATGCTTTACCCCTAAAAGAGCGACGTGCGCTCGGCCAGACGAAGATCAATTGTCTCCTGAATCGTATCGCGCACCCGCTCGGCCAATGCGAGAACCGTGAGCGGGTCATCGGCGGCGCGCGGGCCATACTCCTCGGTGGAGATCGGCGGGCAGAAGGTGATGCTCCAGCGGGTGGGCAGCGGGATCGTGCCGAGCATACCCAGCCAGGGGAAGAAGGGTGTGAGCGGGAAGTAGGGAAATCCGAGCAGTTTGGCGAACGACTCGGCGTTGTAGAACATGGGATAGATCTCTTCAGCGCCTACTACCGCCACCGGCACAATTGGCGCACGGGCGCGCAGGGCGGCCTGCACAAACCCGCCGCGCCCAAAGCGGGCCAGCTTGTAGCGATCCTTGTAGAGCTTACCAACGCCCTTGAGTCCTTCGGGGAACACGCAAACCAGTTCGTCATTCCCTAGCAGGCGCACGGCATTCTCGGGCAGTCCTGGCACTTGGCCGGTGGCGGCAAGCGCCGGGGCCACAAAGGGTAGAGTGCTGAACCAGTGCAGGTGCAGGCTGCGCACGATCCGGTCGGGCCGCACCGGGTGATCGGCGGATACTGCCGTCGCGATCATCGCCCCGTCCCAGGGCAACACGCCGCTGTGGTTCGATACCAGCAGGGCGCGACCCTCCGCCGGAACGTGTTCGAGGCCGTGAGACTCCACTCGCCACCAGGTGCGGTACATAAAGGCCAGGAATGGCCGCACCACCTCGATCATCTCGACATCCATGCCGTAGGGGTCAACCTCGTATTCGCCCCGGAGCCGGCGCTTGATGAAGTCCACCTGCTCCTGCACCTGGTACTGGAGAACCATACCGATACCCCGCCAGAATCCTGGGTCAAGGTAATCGTTCAGGTCGGTGCCGCTAAGCATCTCGCGGGCCTTGCCCACCTGCTCCTCGGTCATGCGGCGCATATTCTCGCCGATCAGATCGATGAGTCCGGCAGCAACATTGCCCATCACCGTAGCCTGACTCGGCTGCTGGCTGGTATTGTTGCGTACCTCTAGCTCCACCTCATGCATGCTGTCGCTGGGGTGAACATCCCAGTATGCGGCGGCGGGAGTGAGATTCGGGACGCCCGCTCCTGTGATGCGTACATCCACATCCTCAGCAAAGGTATCCACGTGCGACGGGGTGGGATGTCCGTCCCCATCTTCGGCAGGTGCATCGGTATGCGGCTTGCCGACGCGGGGCTTGGGAGCAGAGACAGACTCCGGGGTTGGCTCCGCGACCCGCTTTGCGCGGGCGGCGCGACGGGGTTTAGGCGAGGCGACCTCGGCAGGCGGCGAGGCGACCTTGGCAGGCGGCGAGGCGACCTCGGCAGGCGGGTCGCTGATCTCGATCTCAATCGAATCTGGCACGGCTTACCCCTTTCGGCTGAGAAATGCGCGCATAGCGGCCTCGGATATGGCGGGATCATCACTCACCCGGCCATTCTGCCGTGCGGTGCGGATCGAGTCAACGGCGCGGTGCAGCGGCGACCAGCCCAGTACGTCCTTCGCCCGCCGTGTATCAACAATACAGCTATGCCGGAGAAACGAGAGATCGAAGGGCCACGGGCGCAGCTTCGTACGATCGCCTACGCTGGCCGACAGCCCGATCATCGACTCGAATGTTGATGCAGGTTGCTGCCCAGATAGGCGGATCGCCTGCGAAATACAGACCGCGTCATCAGCTGCGAAGTTAAAGGCTCCAGCGCACGGTGACAGTGCGGCACGAACGATTGCATCCACGGCGTCATCAATGTGCAGCACCTGTATGCTTGGATCAAACCCCATGATAGTGCGTGGACTGGGCTGAGCAAAGTACTCAATCAACGGCGACCAGCCGCCCACAATCGGTGCGAAACGCAGAATGGTGACGCTGAGTTCGGGATGTTTGAGTACAAACTCGGCCAGAAAATGCTCAACTTCGGCGAGGTCACGCAGCAGGCCACTCAGCCCGCTGCGGGCGGCGGGTCGAGATTCATTGAGAATAGTCGGGTTCTTCGGGTTCGCCCCGTAGATACCGATATGGCTGCGCACCACCACATGCGATACACCGGCAGCGGCACATGCGCCGAGTATCTCCATTGTACCGATGACGTTCTGCTGTACGGCAGCTTCACGCCCCCCGGCGGGGGCATCGGCTCCGGCAAAATCAAGGTGGATGAGCGTATCAACGTGTTCGGCCCGCAGCAACTCGGTAAGCTGAACTCCGTTGAGGTGGGCGACCAGCCACTCGGCACGTCCAACTGGCGCAGGCGGTTCGCAGCGGGCGAGGCCGAGCACTGTCACCTCGTCGTGTGTGCTGATCTGGCGCGCCACCTGGGCGCCAAGCGCGCCGCCGATTCCATTGATCAAGACTGTGCTCATGATCTGGCCTCTATAAACATGTGTAGATAAGGTTTCAGGTGCGAGGTTTCAGGTTTTAGGTCAAGCGCAGCACGATGCTTCCCGTTTCCCTTATGTCAAAGGTGCTGATCCTAATCCTCCCGCTGGCGCATATGCGGGAAGAGGATTACCTCACGGATGCTGGGCTGGTTGGTGAGTACCATCACAATACGGTCTATGCCCAGGCCCAGGCCACCGGTGGGCGGCATTCCATACATCAGGGCGTTGATATAGTCAGCGTCCATTTGGTGGGCATCAGTGTCGCCAGCGGCAAAATCCTTGAGCTGGTCGAGGAATCGCTGCGCTTGGTCGAAGGGGTCGTTCAGCTCACTGAAAGCGTTGCCGATTTCCATTCCAACGATGAACGCCTCGAAGCGCTCGGTGAAACTGGGCTGATCGGGCTTGCGCTTGGCTAGCGGCGACAGCTCCACCGGGTAGTCGGTAATAAACGTGGGCTGGATGAGCAGCGGCTGGACATACTCGCTGAACAGTTCATCAACTTGCTTGGCCCAGGTAAGCTTGCGCTCCACCTTCAGGTTGGCGGCGGTTATCGCTGACTGGAGGGCACCCAGTTCGTTGATCTGAGCAATATCAATGCCGGTGTGTGTGCTGATCGCCTCGGCCATCGGGATGCGCGGCCAATCGCAGCCAAAGTCCAACTCGTGGCCCTGGAAGGGTACTAGGGTCGAACTCGTCACGGCCATAGCCATCTCGCGTAGCATATCCTCCACCAAGCGCATCATATCGCGGTAATCAGCGAACGCCTGGTAGCACTCCATCATCGTGAACTCGGGGTTGTGGCTGCGATCCACGCCCTCGTTGCGAAAGTCCTTGCCGATCTCGTAGACGCCGGGGAAGCCGCCGACGATCAGGCGCTTGAGGTAGAGTTCGGTGGCGATACGCAGGTAGAGGCTCTGACCAAGCTGGTTATGGTAGGTGCTGAAAGGCCGCGCAGCCGCCCCGCCGTAGATTGGCTGAAGGATCGGCGTCTCCACCTCCAAAAAACCCCGCGAGTCAAGGACGCGGCGCATGGTGCTGACCGCCAGGGCGCGGGCGCGAAAGATCGCACGGCGCTCACTGTTGACGATCAGATCCAGGTAGCGCTGGCGGTGGCGCTCCTCCACATCGCTCAGGCCGGCCCACTTCTCGGGTGGCGGGTTGATCGTTTTGGCCAGTACGCTGATTGTGTGGGCAAAGATTGACGGCTCGCCCTTCTGGGTGCGGCGCAGCACGCCCGTCACTTCAATAATATCGAAGGTGTCAATATCATCGCGAAAACGTTCAAATAATACATCGCCCATCTCGGCGCGGCTGATCCAGAGCTGGATAGAGCCACTGCCATCCTCAATATGAGCAAAGGCAATCTTGCCCATTACCCGGCGGGCACCAATGATGCGTCCGGCAAGGGTCAGGCTCGTCCCGGCCTCGGCACGTGTCTCGAACTGCTCCAGGGCGGCGGCAACGCAATGGGTGCGGGCGCTGCTGGCGGGGTATGGGTTCAGGCCGGACTCGCGCAAGCGATCAAGTTTTATCTTGCGCTGGGCCTGTAGGTCGTTCAGCTCCATAGTGCCCTATTCTGCGCGGCGATACGCGCCGCAGGTTGATCTGTGCAGTCATTATACCATCCCTATATCACGCCCCGTTTGCTGTTACTGGCACAGGCAGGCAGGGGGCGATCTCGCGCAGACGGCGGATCATCGCGGGGAGGGTCGCGATGACGGCATCAATATCTTCGGTGCGGCTGCCCTGGCCCAATGAGAAGCGTACCGAGCAGGTGGCGTTATCAACGCTCAGCCCCATTGCGGTAAGCACATGCGAGGGTTCTAGCGCACCACTGCTGCACGCACTGCCGCTGCTGGCGCAGATGCCGTGCTGATCAAGCAGCAGCAGTACGCTCTCGCTCTCGGCGCAGGCGAATCCCACGTTGGCGTTATTTGCCAGGCGGTGTTCGCGATCTCCGTTGAGCCAACTCTGCGGGACACTCTCCAGCACCCCGTCAATCAAGCGGTCGCGCAAACCGCACAGGCGGGCGACGTAGTCTGGGCGACGCTCCTCCGCCAGCGTGAGCGCCGTGGCGAGGCCCACGATACCAGGGACGTTCTCGGTGCCGGCGCGGCGGCGGCGCTCCTGACCGCCGCCGTTGATCTGCGGCAGCAAGGGTGTGCCGTGGCGGGCGTAGAGCAGCCCAACCCCCTTCGGCCCGTAGAACTTATGCGCCGTTACGGTCATCAGATCGACATTGAGCGCATCCACATTGAGCGGCAGCATCCCTGCCGCCTGCACAGCATCGGTGTGGAAAGGCACCCCGCACTCGCGACAGATCGCCCCCAGCGCGGCGATTGGCTGCACGGTGCCCACCTCGTTGTTCGCGTACATCACCGAGACCAAGGCCGTATCCGGGCGGATGGTTGCCCGCAGGTCGTCCGGGCGCACAAAGCCAGATCTGTCTACCGGCAGCAGCGTCACCGTAAAGCCGATCTGCTCCAGGTACTCAACCGCACTCAGCACCGCGTGATGTTCAATCGCGCTGGTGATGATATGGCTGCCCTTGCCGCGCTGTCGCTGAGCCAGCGCCACCCCTTTAATCGCAAGGTTGTCGCTCTCGCTGCCGCCGCCGGTAAAGATAATCTCCTTGCGCGTACATCCCAGCACCAGCGCCACTGCCTCGCGGGCATCGTCGAGGGCGTGGAGAGCTGCCCGCCCGAGCTGGTGAATGCTTGAGGGATTTCCTGGCTGCTCGCTCAAGTATGGCAGCATCGCCGCCAGCACCCGCCGGTCGAGCGGGGTCGTCGCCGCATGATCTAGGTAGATGATCCGATCACTCACACTCATGGGGCAGGCTCCGTGCCTCGTACAGCTTCCTGGAAATCCATAGGTTGGTGTGTACTCGTCCATGTCGCGGCGATTCGGTGGCCGGGTTCCGGTGGCCGGCCACCGGTTACCGAACTACCATAGAGGAGTTGTATGCCCATACCCAGTGCGGATTTTCAGAACCTTGTACTCGTCTCTTGGGGAATTCATGCTCAAGTATAGCACATTCACGTCCCCCTAACCCCATAGAGCAGAACGAGCGTTCGATAAACGCTTGACACTTTCCGGCTTCGCACCCGAACAAATTGGCGACACTCAATCACGGAAATATCCCAACCAGATGCGGGATTCATGTGGGATAGTGTGGGATAATGTGGGATAAATTTCCCACATGGGTGTTAAGGGATGCGATTTTTTTTAATTCTCCCGTTGCGGGTAATCTATCACGCAGAGCGAAGCGAATCGTCCCGGTATACATGATCTCATCGCCGGGACGCTTCGCTTCGCTCTGCGTGACATGTGTGACTTCTGCGGTAGTGCGAATAAGCGAATGCTGAAGATCCGCATTCGCTTATTCGTTTTTTTTCGTTACCTGTACCTGCGAGTGCAGCATCGCGATGCCCAAGAGTCCAATGATTATCAGCATGAGAAAGACCGGGCCATAGCCAAGGATGGCGGCGAGCCAACCGGCCAGCAGCGGGCCGAGCGCGGCCACCGGGGCCAGGGCGGTGTTGGCGACGCCGATATAGGTTGGGCGCTCGGTGGGCGAACTGAAAGCGAAGATCAGCGTGTACCCCGAGAGTTGGTACCCGGCCTGGGATGCGCCCACCAGGATGAAGATCGGCACAAACCAGATCAACTGCGGAGCCAGGACAGCCATGAGCAGGGCGGCGAGGCCCATAGCGGTCGAGACCTCAAGCACCTGTTTATGGCCCCAGCGGTCGGCCAGCGCACCTAGCCCGATGTTGGCCAGCGCCTGCGCGCCCAGCAGCGCCCCGGTGAAGATTCCCACATCGGAGGGGGGCGGGTGGAAACGTTCAAGGGCGGCTGCGGTAAGGAAGGCGTGGCCGGTCAGCCCCAGGGCAATCGCGGCGCGGCAGATCAGGTAGATCCGAAACGTCTTGTCGCGGCGCAGCAGCGGGCCGATCCCACGCAGAAAGGTGGCGAACCGCTGGCGTGGGATCGTCTCCTGGGGCGGCTCGACGCTGAGGCCAAGGAAAATATAGGAGACGACCATGGCCGCGAAGCAGAGCAGGGACAGAACACCCACGCTCTGCGGAAAGGGCATCGTTGCCAGAATGATCCCCGCCACCGCCGCGCTGCCCACGCCGAGGATGCCACCTAATCCGTTCTGTAGCCCAAAGAAGGTGCCCCAGAGTCGCTCTGGGATCAGCCGAGCGATAAAGTCCTGCCAGGCGATTGAGGTCAGGCCGGAGCTGATCGTGTAGATCGCGTACAGCACAAAGAAGGCCGTGAGCAGCGTGGTCGGCGGCAGGTTTGGGAGAGCCAGGAAGAGGATTCCGATCAACAGGAAGGGCAATCGCTCGCCCAGCGTGGCAACCATGATCCAGGGCTTGCGCCGGGGCATGGCCGTCACGATGGGGGCCATAAAGAGGCCGGGCAGCAGCCAGCCTGCGTAATAGAGGGCGGGGATAAGCCCCTGGAGCCAGCGTGCATCCGAGAGGCGCTCGACCATCAGAGGGATGATGGTGAAGCGCGAGACCATGCTGAGGCCGAAGACAAAGGCGCAGCCATCAAGGACATTGACCAGAAAGTTGCGCCGGGCGTGGCGCGTGAGAATCGCCGTAGACGTTGCCTGCATAAAAATTGACCAAGAGGGCGTTGCCTCAATCCTGCATATGTCGCTACCTAACGAATTGCGTTGGCCGCTATAATAGCACCATGCAGCACGTTGGAAGTGAAACAACAATACGTCATGCGATTGGATGCCATCCCATCGCGCTACTGCTTCACCTCCGCCTATACCAAGAATAATACTCTGACACCATCACCATGCATACAGTTTCTCACTCAAAGTACCGCCTCATCCAGTTCCTTTCGGAACCATTGGTCTGGCTGTTCACTGGTTTCATGGTCGGGTTGGCGCTGCTCACACGCCGACGCACCGAAGAGATGCTGCACCAAAGCGAGGCTCACTATCGCCTGATCTCCGAGAATACTGCTGACGTGATCTGGATTCTTGATCTCGAATCTCAGAACTTCACGTATGTTAGCCCATCGGTGCAGAAGCTACGTGGCTATACCCCACACGAAGTGATGCAGCAGACGATGGAACAAACCCTCACACCTGCCTCGCTCACCAAAGTTCTGACACTGCTGGCTGAACGACCACCATCCATCGGGATGCCGCCGCATACCGATGAACTGGATCAGACATGTAAAGATGGCAGCACCATCACCACCGAAGTGACCACCAATTATGTACTGAACGACGCAGGCAAGATGCAGGTGGTCGGTATCTCGCGTGACATCACTATGCGCAAACAGGCGGAAATGCGTCTGAATAACCTTAACCGTACCTACGCTCTGCTCAGCGACATCAACCAGACGATTGTGCGTGTGCGTGAACCCGATAGGCTCTTCGAGGAGTCTTGCCGGATCGCTGTTTCCCAGGGCGGGTTTCGCATGGCATGGATCGGATTGCTCGACCCGCAGACCAAACAGGTGATTCCGGTCGCTCGTGCGGGTGAGGTTGGTACCTATGTGGATAATCTCCGCATTGTGCTGGATGACAGCGAGCGTGGACATGGCCCGACTGCCACTGCTCTGCTTACAGGTCAGCCCGTTGTGGTGAATGATATTGCCACCGACCCGCGCATGGCCCCGTGGCGGGCCGACGCCCTGCGTTTGGGCTACCGTGCATCAGCTGTCTTTCCGCTCATCGTCGCAGGCAGACTGCATGGCACACTCAACCTGTATGCCTCCGAACCTCATTTCTTCGACGAGGATGAGATCGCGCTATTTGCCGAAATGGCAATGGATATCGTGTTTGCGCTCGAGTTTATCGAGCAGGAGCAGCAGCGCCAGCGATCTGAGGCTGCGCTGAAAGAGAGTGAGATTCGCTACCAGGTGATCTTCGAGGGTGCAAGCGAGGGCATCATTGCTCTGCGTATTGCCGATCAGTCATTTCAGTACATCAATCCAGCCATGTGTACCTTATTTGGCTACACGTATGACGAGTTCATACATCTCACCATGGTTGATCTGCATCCGCACGAAGCCTTGCCCAAGGTGCTTGCCGAGTTTGCGGCGCTAGCGCGTGGCGACAAAGTAATTGCCATCAGCATCCCCTGTTGCCGCAAAGATGGAAGTATGTTCTACGCCGATGTTAAGGCTACCTCGACCCGTCTGAACGACCAGGAAATCCTGGTCGGCTTCTTCAGCGATATCACCGAGCGTCGCCATGCGGAAGAGGCGTTGATTGAGGAGCGCAATTTGCTGGCCCGTCGAGTAGACGAACGCACCGCCGACCTGAGCCGTGCTAACACCGATCTGATACGAGCGGTACGCGCCAAGGACGAGTTCCTCGCCAACATGAGCCACGAGTTGCGCACGCCGCTCAACGCGATCCTGGCACTCAGCGAGGGCCTGCTGGAACAATTTCGCGGTCCGCTCAACGAGCGCCAGCAGGCGTCGCTGCGCAATATTGAAATCAGCGGTCGCCATCTGCTCGCGCTGATTAACGACATCCTCGACCTCTCGAAGGTCGAGTCTGGACGGATGGAGCTACAGTATGATGTCTTCGTGATCGCGGACGTCTGCGAGTCAAGCTTCTTGTTTGTCAAGGAGCAGGCGATCAAGAAACAGCTCCATCTGGGGTTCCAACTGAGCGACCGATTGGCCAAGGTGAATGCCGACCCCAAGCGCCTGAAGCAGATGCTGGTGAACCTGCTGAGCAATGCGGTTAAGTTCACCCAGAAAAATGGGCGAGTCAGTCTTGATGTCACCATTGATGCTGAGATGGAAGTCATCCGCTTTACCGTCGAGGACACTGGCATCGGGATGTCGCCGGAGGGCATGGCCCGTCTATTTCAGCCTTTCATCCAGCTCGACTCGAGCCTGAGCCGCCAGCACGATGGCACCGGGCTAGGGCTAGCCCTCGTGCGTCGCTTGGCTGAACTGCACGGCGGCAGTGTTTCGGTCGAGAGTGAGATCGGCAAGGGCAGCCGTTTTGTCATTGCGCTACCCTACCCCCCATCAGAGCCAGCGGAGGCGAATCTCCTCCCTTCGGCCTTCCCGCTCGTGGGGAGCAACAGGCTTCATTCGGCAGTTGTCATCGAGGACTCAGAGACGGCAGGGGAACAGATCGCACGCTACCTCCAGGAGTTGCACATTCATGCCATCGTCTACCCGAAGGGCGAGGGAGCCTTGGATCAAGTGGCCAGCATCCACCCTGATGTGATCTTCCTTGATTTGCAGATGCCGGGCCAATCGGGGTGGGATGTGTTGGCACTGCTCAAAGCCGATCCGCTCCTACAGACTATCCCCGTGATCATTGTCTCTGTGGTGGATGATCGTGCGAAGGGGCTGGTGGCTGGGGCCGCTGAGTACCTTGTCAAACCGATTTCCCGCGAGACACTTCGGCATGCGCTGGGGATCGTCGTCGCTGGGCCGGAAGTTGCCCGTGAAGCGCTGATCATCGCCGCACAGACCACGATTTTTCCTGTTAATGTACGCATCTTGCTTGTTGAGGATAACGAGGTCAATATCATCGCCATTGGCGATTATTTGCATGATCGCGGCTACTATGTGGTTATTGCCCGCAATGGCCGCGAGGCTCTCGATGTGATTACAGAGGCCCGTCCAGATATGATTTTGATGGACATTCAGATGCCCGAGATGGATGGCCTAGAGGCGACCCGCCGCTTACGGGGCATTCCCGACTATAAGGCGACGCCGATCATCGCGCTGACCGCCCTGGCGATGCCGGGCGACCGTGAGCGCTGCATGGCCGCTGGCGCAACTGAATATCTGACAAAGCCCGTCAGTCTGAAGGGGCTGGTGGAGTTGATCCAGCGATTGTTGACAGCATAACGAGGTGGCTTAGATGTCCCAGATGAGTATCGTTCTTATTGTTGATGATAATATTATGGGGCGTGAGACGTTGGAAGATCTCCTAGAGGGGCAGGGCTATATTCTGGCGTTTGCCGCCGACGGCCCGGAGGCGTTGCGTCAGGCTACCACGCTTACCCCAGACGTGATCCTGCTGGATGTGATGATGCCTGGTATGGACGGGTTTGAGGTCTGCGAGCGACTGCGCGCCGACCCGCATCTGGCCGAAGTACCGGTGATCATGGTTACGGCTCTGGATGATGCTAACTCACGTCTGCGCGGGATCGAGGTTGGGGCCGACGATTTTATCACCAAACCCTTCAATCGCGCCGAATTGCGCGCACGGGTCAAGACCGTCACCCGCCTTAACCGCTATCACAGCCTGCTCAGTGATCGCGCCGCACTTCAACAGGCGCACACCGATCTGCTCCTCAGCTACGATGCAACGATTGAGGGCTGGGTGTACGCTCTCGACCTGCGCGACAAAGAGACGGAGGGCCATTCCCTGCGGGTCACTGAGATGACCGTGCGGCTGGCCCATGCGGCGGGCATTGTTGACCCCGAGCTTACCCATGTGCGCCGTGGTGCCTTATTGCACGATGTTGGCAAGCTCGGCATCCCGGACTCAATCCTGCTCAAGCCCGGCAAGCTGACAGACGAGGAGTGGGTGATTATGCGCCGTCATCCGCAATACGCCTACGACATGCTTGCGCCGATCCCCTTTCTGCGCCCGGCCCTCGATATTCCGTTCTGTCACCACGAAAAATGGGACGGCAGCGGCTACCCACGCGGTCTCGTCGGCGAGGAGATCCCGCTGTCGGCACGGCTATTTGCCGTGACAGATGTGTGGGACGCGCTGCGCTCCGATCGCCCGTACCGTGCAGGATGGCCCGTCGAAAAGGTGGTTGACTACATCCGTACGCAGGCGGGAACACATTTCGACCCCAAGGCAGTTGAGGTATTTCTACGGGCAATGAGCTTTGCTGCGTGACCTTCACATCCTACGAGAATGGGATACTATGACCATAGAGATCAGGATGCCCCAGTTTGGCGAGAGCGTCACTGAGGGAACCATTGGGCGCTGGCTGAAGCGTCCCGGCGAGACCGTCCAGAAGTACGAGCCGCTGTTGGAGGTTGTCACCGATAAAGTGGACACCGAACTGCCCTCGCCGGTGTCTGGCACGCTCCTGGAGCTGATCGTGGCCGAGGGCGAAACGGTGCGCGTCGGCACACTCCTCGCCCGCATCACACCCACAACAACCGGCCAGAGTCCTTTCCTCTCGCCGGTTGTTTCTCGGCTGCTGGCCGAGAATCTCCTTGACCCGGCCCAGATCACGGGTAGCGGACAGGGTGGCCGGGTGACGAAGCAGGACGTTCTTCACGCTATCACCAAAATCGAGGAATCGGTGTCTGCGCCTACATCCTCAGCCCTCAGCCCTCAGCCCTCAGCCCTCAGCCCTCAGCCCTCAGCCCTCAGCCCTCAGCCCTCGGTTCCTAATGACGCCCAACTCATCCCGCTTAGTCCCATGCGCCGGGCCATCGCTGAGCATATGGAGCGATCCGTCCGCACCGCGCCCCACGTCACCGCCGTGATTGAGGTTGATCTGAGTCGGGTGGTGGCCCATCGCGCCGCCAATCGGGACGCCTTTGCGGCCCAGGGCGTGCGGCTCACCTTCACACCCTACTTTATCCAGGCCGCGCTGGCGGGACTCCAGGCAGCCCCACTGCTGAACGGACGTTTTAGCCCTGAAGGAATCATCCTTCATCGGCGCACGCACATCGGCGTCGCAGTATCGCTCCCCGAAGGGCTGATCGTGCCGGTACTGCACGATGCCGATGAGCGAAATTTGCTCGGCCTCGCCCGCAGCCTGGGAGATCTCGTTGAGCGTACTCGCACTCACCAGTTGCGGCCTGACGAGACTCAAGGCGGCACCTTCACACTGACAAACCACGGCACCAGCGGCAGCCTCTTCGCCACCCCCATTATCAACCAGCCCCAGTCAGGCATCCTCGGCGTCGGGGCCATCGTCAAGCGGCCCGTAGTCGTGAGCTACGGCACAGTGGACGCCATTGCGATCAAGCCCATGTGCTACCTCTCGCTCACTTTTGATCATCGCGTCGCTGATGGTGCCGTAGGCGACACCTTCCTCGCGGCGGCAAAGCGTTTTCTGGAGACTTAGTGCGCTATCTCACTCCTATGCTATAATCGCTCGCCGCTACGTGTGGCACATACTGCGGAACACCATTGTAAGAGGAACATGGTTCATGAGAGATCGACCGAGTATCACCGCATTCTTCCCGGCCTGCAACGACGCTGGCACGATTGGGAGTATGATCGTCAGCGTCATCGGCGCACTGGAAGAGATCACCGATGACTATGAGGTGATCGTGGTGGAGAACGGTAGCACCGACTATACCGTTGATGTGCTTGAGTCGCTGAACAGCCACTACGAGCACCTGCGCGTCTTCACCCACCGCAAGGCGCTCGGCTATGGCGGCGCACTGCGTGTCGGGTTCGCCAGCGCCACCAAAGATCTGATCTTCTACACCGATGGCGATGCCCAGTATGACCCACGCGAGATCAAGTTGCTCATCCCGGCCCTCACCGATGATATTGACATCGTTAATGGCTGGAAAATTGACCGTGGCGACCCGTTCCACCGCAAGATCATTGGACGGATCTACCACCATGTGGTCAAGCTACTCTTCAGCTTCCAGTTGCGCGATGTGGACTGCGATTTCCGCCTCATCCGGCGCGAGGTCTTCGATGTGATTGACCTTGAGTCCGACAGCGGGACGATCTGCCTGGAGCTGGTAAAAAAGCTTCAGGACGCCCAGTTCCGCTTCGCCGAGGTTCCGGTTCACCACTACCACCGCACCTACGGCCAGAGTCAGTTTTTCAACTTTCCCCGGCTCTGGCGCACCGGCGTGCAGCTCATCCAGCTCTGGTGGAAGCTGGTGGTGCGCCGCTCACACCTGCGCCGTATCGCCCGCCGCCGCGAGTCGCTTCCATCGAAAACCAGGAACTGACGCCCTGAAAATCTTCATCGTCATGATGCTAAAAATGCCAGCTTTGCTGGCATTTTTAGCATCATGGAAGCAGAACTTCTTAATCATCCCTTCCCGGCACCATGTCACCCTGAGCGAAGCGAAGGGTCTGTCAGGAAACTGGGACAGATGCTTCGCTTCGCTCAGCATGACATGTCGCCAGGATGCTTAAGAATTTCCGCGTCCCTCATGACCATGAAAATCTCTACGGCACATCCCAACTGCACTGGTAGATCGTCATCGGCTCAGTGGGCCGCGCAGCGGAGAAATCGGCCAGGGCCACGCAGCGTGCGCCGAGATCGGGCGCGAACTGAAGTAGCGGCGGTGCCTTGTTCAGCACGAGGTAGTCTGGTCGGTAGTGCCGTGTCGCCCAGTTGGCCGCCTCCAGGTAGCCGTGCTGTGCGTCAAACAGGGTCGCCACCTCGGGTTGAATCAGTCCGGCAAAATCAATGATCGGTCGTCGGCTGTAGTAGCCAATAATCCCAACTTCGAGGGTGCCAACGGTGGACTCGACGAGTGTGTTTTGTGCCAGCCAGTCGCCAATCTCGTGGTAGATCACTAAGCGTGAGTCGGGCCGTAGCGACAGACTGGCAAGATCAAGAAGCTCGGCGACGAGGATGATGGCGGCCAGGGCCAGTCCAACCCCTCCGGCGGTGCGTAGGCGGATCAGGCGCTGGGCAACCGCCGATACGGCCGACACCCCCAAGGCCGCCGCGATGATCAGGCCCAGGAAGATCGGGCTGTAGTACCAAAAATAGCTCGTGACGCCCAGCAGGGTGTAGGCCAAGCCATAGAGCGCGACCCAGCCCAGCACTCCCAGGGCGGAGCGCCGCCGGAGCAGGCTATAGACGACTCCGACCAGGGCGAGGATGAGCAGCAGCCGGTAGGCGGGAAGGTTCCACAGACTCATGGCCCGATCTATCAGTCCCTGGCCAAAGCTGCGGCTGCCCACGATCTGCATCTGATGACGCTTGGCCGCCAGCGTCACCGGAATGGGACTGCCATAATACGCCTGTGCAAAGATCAGCCACGGTGCGAGCAGCAGCGCGTAGATCGCAGCCGCGCTCCACGGCAGGCTGCACCACGTTGATCTTCCTAGCCGGACACGCCCCGCCACCAGGATGAGCGCAATCACCAACCCCGCCAGCACCGTATCGGCACGAGCCACCGTGGCGAGTCCCAGCAGCATCGCAACTGTCCGCCAGTGCGCGCCAGACGCGGCCACAAACGCCCAGAGTACCAGCGCCAGAACAAAGCTGGTCTCAGCCCCCATTGTGGGCATCTGAAACGGGGAGAGCATGTAGAATATCGCCCCCACAAACCCAGCCAGCGGATCGTCCCAGCTTAGCCCCAGACGCCAGATCGCCAGCCCGCCCACGCCGATGCTCAGGCAACAGATCAGGTTGCTGACCAGTGGCAGATCCAGCCCGATGACCGCCGCTGGAACCAGCAGCAGCGCGTAGAGCGGGGCCGTCGTACTTAGCACCTTCAGCCCAGGATTGTAGACAAAACCTTGGCCGGAGGCCACGTTCGCCGCGTAGCGATAGGTGATATAGGGGTCGTCGAACCCGTGATTGCGGAAGACGGCAAAGAGCGCACCGGCAACCAGAAGACAGAGCCCGACCGCAATGCCGTCACGGTTGCGTAGATCGAAAAACGTACCACGATTCATAGTATCAATACTGTAGGAATGCAGCCCCTACTTCAGCGCCCTCCAGATCGCCAGCCCCACCCCAGCCGCTAGGTGCATGCCGATCATAACCCAGAAGTAGATGCTGTGACCGCCCGCT
>CAIXLU010000660.1 GCA_903920315.1 uncultured Oscillochloris sp. | reverse complement strand
CTATTTTCGATGCGGGTGAAGATCGCGCCCAGCGAGTCGAGGGCCACGCGGGTGGCACCCACACGATGCACGGCGTAGGTAATGCGAGCCAAGAGGGCACCAAGATCATACTCGCCTCGCACCAACTCCTCCGCCTCAGGCTGTGGCGAAACATCAACGAACGCCCACTTCCCCTGCTCCTCCCATGTGGCAATGTCCCAGCTAAACCCAACCATATTGCGCCGTAGGGCGTCAGGAGACTCTTCAAAGGTAATAAAGACCCCCGCCTCGCCGAACTGCTCAATGCCGGCAGACAGAAATTGGGCCGCAAAGACCGTCTTCGCACTACCGGCAGTGCCAGACACTAGGGTCGTGCGACCACGTGGCAGGCCACCATTCGCAATATGATCGAACCCAGGAATACCAGTGGGTAGTTTCTCAATTGGCGGGGTCAACGACAACAACGTAGTAGCTCCTTAGTCACAGACGGTTGACGGGTTCTGCCCTACGCCAAAGGCAAGGAAGGCAGGCTCAGCGCAGCAAGCAGGCCATCTGCATCGGCCAGATCGCCGATAATCCGCCGCTGCGGGAGAGGTGCCACTTTAATAAGCGTTGGCGTAGCCAGAATATGGCGCTCCTCGGCCTGCTGTGGGTCGGTGAGCACATCAACAATGACAAGCTCACACGGATAGCCGGTAAGGCGCAACTCAATAAGCTGCCGCAGCGTAGCGATGGCATGCTCGGTGCGCGGCGTGCGTCCGGCGATAAAAAGCTGGAGTACGATAATGCTCAAGGCAGCCTATCTATTAGCGTAGCTCATCCTCAATGGCAGTATAATAACCCATTTTTCACAGTTTGCGACACGTTATCCCACGAGATCGTCGCGGTAGTACGCCACAAGATAACCCATCAGTTGGAGCAGAAGCACCCGACCCTCCTCAAGATAGGCTTGCTGGCGGCTAGACGCCGCGCCGACACTACAGGTGCGCAGAGATGACAGGTGGATCTCCACGACATCACGAGCCGAGGCATGCAGAGCACCAAGCCGGGATGCCAGGGCGCGCACAGGGACGTCCGTGTTTTTGACCGCAAAGCCACGCTCATCAACAACCATCTCTAGCAACTCGGTGTAACTGGCCACATACTCCTGAAAAAGCCTAAACTGTGACCCACGGATCGGCAGATCGTTCCGCTGCACATAGGCAAGGCCAGCGGGCCTGCGTTCAGCAGACGAGAGCGATCCAATCGCCACAAGTTCACGCTCACGGGCTAGCAGTTGCTCGCGCAGGGCCGCAGACTCAGCGGCATCCTGGGCGTTACGCCGCTGGTCGGTAATATTCATGTGTGAGATCACCAAGCCGCGACGCTGGCCATGAAGCGGCACTGCCCGTAGCTGGAACCAGCGATCTTCGCCCGGACTATTGCAGGGATACTCAAGCTCGAAGACGGGAATTTCGCCCTGGAGGACACGGCGCATGCCCTGTAACACATCGGACGCCTCATCCGCATTCTCTCCGCGTGACTCGGCACACACAGCAAAGTAGTTAGCCCCCACCCCGGTGGTCGTGAGTTGCGGATCGCCATTCTCAATCGCAAACTGACGCCACGCATCGTTTGCGAGGATGATCGTTCCCGACTCATCAAGTACGGCGATATGCTGGGTCAACGAGTTCAAGATCGCCCGACTGAAACCCTCCGCATCACGCAAAGCCTCCTGCGTCCGGCGCTGCTCGGTCAGGTCGCGCAGAACGATCATCTGCGCCGGCATCCTCTCCCAAACAATTGCCGCCGTCCGCATCTCGGTTGCGATCAGCTTGCCGTCCGCCTGGATCAAACTGATCTCCGCCGCCTCGCTGATAACGATCGGCAGGCCGAAGATCTGCCCGATCAGATCCACCGCTCTGCGGCGCAGCAGCCCTTCGGCGGCAGGGTTGACAAAGCGCACCCGACCATCAACGTCAACTATCAGCATCCCGTCGGTGCTCGTATTTGCCACCGCCTGGAGTCGTGCATCGGACTCGGCTGATAGCACGGGTATGAGATCGACATACTCCATAAGACTCAGCCCCGCAGGCGCACTATGGCATAAAAGGCGGCAACCGTACGAGACTTGGTGGGACGCTAGCGTACTCTGTCAAGATAGTCCTTTAGGAATCCAACACCGCCAGCCAAGGCTGCACGAGTGGTCGCTACGTATCTAACCCACCAAATGTGATGCCCCAGTATACCACTTCATTAAAGAGGGAGCCAAACATCTTTCGTGATACAATACGTGGCGCGTCGGCCCGGAGGGGTTGCGGTCAGTTGCAGCAGCGCGGAGGCGCATGATGGAAGATTTGATCACGCGGGTGGCTCAGCGTCTTGCAGCTATCCCCGACCTACCCAGTGGCACTCGTCGTGCGAATCCTGCGTCCGCTCCCCGTGCCACCACTTCGATTGCGGAATATATTGACCACACCCTGCTCAAGCCCGAGGCCACCCCTGCGCAGATCGCGCAGCTTTGCGCTGAGGCTGTGCAGTACCGCTTTGCGAGTGTCTGCGTCAATCCCGCCTACGTGTCACTCTGCGCGCATCTGCTCACCGGCACGTCTGTGGCTGTCTGTACGGTGATCGGATTCCCGCTTGGCGCAACCACCACGAAAACGAAGGTTTTTGAGGCTACCCAGGCTGTCGCCGATGGTGCCCGCGAGCTTGACATGGTGATCGCCATTGGCCAAATCAAGGCTGGACATTACCTGGATGTGGCCGAGGATGTTTGGCAGGTGGTGAACGCTGGCCACGCCCAGGGTGCCCTGGTGAAGGTGATTATTGAGACCGCTCTGCTCAACGATGAGGAGAAGGTGGCAGCATGTTTGTTGGCCGCCCGCGCCGGGGCCGACTTTGTCAAGACTAGCACTGGCTTCTCGGGCGGCGGTGCCAGCATCGCCGATATTACCCTGATGCGCCGCAGCGTTGGCCCCGATCTTGGCGTGAAGGCGTCAGGCGGCATTCGTACCCTCGCCGACGCTCAGGCCATGATCGCCGCCGGGGCCAGTCGTATCGGGGCCAGTGCCGGGATCTCAATTGTCCGCGAGGCGGAGGGTGCTGCGAACGACGACCGACGACCGACGACCGATTGCGAAGGTCGGTGATCACTACATTACGGAGGGTTCATTGAGCATTCTGATTAACAAAGCCACACGGCTCCTGGTACAAGGGATCACAGGTAAAGAGGGCGAGTTCCATACCCGCCAGATGATCGCGTATGGCACGCAGGTGGTGGCGGGCGTGGTGCCGGGCCGTGGTGGACAGACGGCGGTGGACGGCCAGGTGCCGGTGTTCAACACGGTGAAGGAGGCGGTGCTGGCGACCGAGGCCAACTGTGCGGTGATCTACGTGCCAGCGGCCTTTGCCCCCGACGCCATCCGCGAGTCGGCGGCAGCCGGAATTCCGCTGATCGTCTGTATCACCGAGGGCATCCCCGCCCTCGATATGGTCGCTACCTACGAGTTTGTCCGGCAGTGCGGGGCACGCCTGATTGGCCCCAACTGCCCCGGCCTGATCACCCCCGGCGGGGCCAAGGTGGGAATCATCCCTGGCAACATCACCATCCCCGGCCCGGTAGGCGTCGTCAGCAAGAGCGGCACTCTCACCTACGAAGCGGTGGACGCCCTGACTCGCCTTGGCCTCGGCCAGACCAGCATCGTCGGTATCGGCGGCGACCCGATCATCGGTACGAGTTTTGTGGATGTCCTGGCCATGTTCCAGGCTGATGATGACACCAAGGTGATCGTGCTGATCGGCGAGATCGGCGGCGATGCCGAGATCCAGGCCGCGTCCTTTATCAAGGCTAACGTGACCAAGCCGGTGGTCAGTTTCATCGCTGGGCAGACGGCCCCCGAAGGCAAACGCATGGGACACGCCGGCGCGATCATCAGCGGCGGCACGGGCACGGCCCAGGAGAAGATCCTGGCTCTGGAAGCGGTAGGGGTCACGGTGGCCCATCAGCCCACCGAGATCGCGCAGTTGGTCAAGGATATTCTGGGGTAAACCCCCGGAAGCCGTAGGGGCGCAGCAGGAGGGCCGCAGAGACGCCGTG
>CAIXLU010000659.1 GCA_903920315.1 uncultured Oscillochloris sp. | reverse complement strand
TTCTGTGGTATCAAGAAATGTGGTAATGTCATCAATCGATGGCTGCACCATGGTCTGTCCTTTCGTCTAACGGCGGTTTCAATAACACAAAACAGTATACACTATTTCACAACTTTCAACAACCGATGTGAGTTTGCTATACCTCGGCGGATCGCACCCTGGTGCATCGGTCGAATCTGCCCAAGGACGCCACCCCTGTCGGCCCCGGCTGGCCGTTCGCGACCGTGGTCGTCCTGCCCGACCCGGTCAGCAGCGCGACCTACATCCTCGACAACCGTCGGGTTCCCAGTACGGAGACGGCGTCCACCACCGGGGTGGCTCAGCTGACCGACGTGCTGCCGCTGCTGCACGCACGGGGCGTGTCGATCCTCACGGTGCGGGATCGTGGCTATGGTAACGCGCCCTGGGTACAGGCCAGTCATCACTTGCCGACCGATCAGCTGATCCGTGCGCGCGGATCGGGTCGTGTATCGCCCGCCGCCACCCCCGCGCCCGCATCAGGCGGGCCGACCGCCCTTGGACGGTCGGCGCTTTAAGGGGACGGATCCGACCACGCATGGGACGCCAGATGCGGACGGGAGCGGCACGGATGCCCACGGCCATCCCGTGCAGGTGACGGCCTGGGCCAACCTCCATCTCCAGGACGTGCGCCACGTGCCGATCACGGTGATACGGATCATCCGGACGCGGGCGCGTGGCACCAAGCGCGACCCACGCGTCGCATGGTTTTGGTGGATTGGTGGCCCGCTTCCGCCGCTGGCGGTGATCCCCGGCGTGTATGCCCGACGCTTTGGCCAAGAACATGGCTATCGCTTCGATAAGCAAGATCTGCTCTGGGCCACGCCGAAGCTGCGCGGGCCAGAACCGTTTGAACGCGGGACCGATGTCGTGAGTATCGTCCATAATCAATGGGTGCTCGCGCTTCCCGTGGCCGAAGCCGTGCGACGACCGTGGGAATGTGCCACGCGTCTCGCCACTCCACGCTAGGTGCGCCGGGCGATGGGTCGGATTATTGGCCAGGTTGGCACACCCGCCCGCCCGCCCCAACGTCGGGGAAATGCTCCAGGCCGGGTGGCAGGCACACCCGTCAAGCGGGCCACCCGCCATCCCGTCATCCGAAAAGGCACCAAAACGAAGGCGTCGACGAAGAAAACCCCACCGAAACAGGTCGTCCAGCGTGAATAGTGTCAAAAAACGGGTCATGTCGAGAAACGCTTTACACATCGGGCTCAGCACGCCCCGGCCTCGCCGTGCCCGGGTAGTCTAAACATCAATCAATAGGGGGCAGAGGGAATACTGTATTGCTAATTTGCTCCGCATTCACTCGCGGCATTTTTGAGCTGTAGGTGTACGAATCGATGAGCTTGATGGTAGGTTCAGACAAGAGTTGATACAGCAGGAATCGTCCATATCCTCTTTGGCTAAGTCGGATAGCGAGTAACTCCGTAGTGCATGCACCAGAAAAATCAGGCAGAACAACCTTGGCGAGATACGGTCGTAATTTCCCAAAGAGTACGTCACCTGCCTGAAAAACACCGACTATGCTCTCAACTTGCTTTACTGTTGCTTCAATGAGCAGACGTCCTGTTTGCGACTCGATATTTTCCAACCCAAGATACATAGCTTCTTCCGGCTTAGCATCGAGTCGGTCATTGATAATGTTCGCGGTGTGTTTCAAGCGGATCGCCTCCCAATGCGCCGGGATCTCCCCCAACCACTCAACGCCGGAGTCCTTGTATGTTGGGTAACGTAGGAAACTCATAGCCCCCACCCCCTGTCTTTCGGGGGTAGGTTTTTACACGGGAACATCGAGAATGGCTTCCTGGTGCGCAGAACATGGTTTGGGTGACTCACATTGTTTGGGCCACGGTTCGGGAACCAAACGGGTCGGCAACGGTAAGGTCTGCGTGGTGAGCGCGGTGACGAGCAGCCAGAGCCGCCCTAATCGAAACAGTCGGATGCGGCGCACTGCCGAGGTTCCGAGCAGGAGGCGCAGATCGGGCAGGTCGGGCATATCGGACGTGGGGCCAATTTCGAGGTCGCTGCCCACGCTCACCGTCCAGAGCATCGCCACTGCCATCGCCAGCCAGATGCGCGATGCCCGCAGGGGGTCGGTCATCTGGGTTTGTTGCCATTGCCATCCGCCTCGTTTGGTACAGCGGAAGCCTTGTTCGCACCAGCCACGGAGTCCATACCATCTCACGGCACTGACGCGTGGGTCGAGGTCGGTAAGGACAAACCAGGGGTCGGCATAGCCATCGCCCCACCAGGCCAGCAAGGTGCAATCCAATTGTCCATCGCGGTCTTTGAAGCATGTGCCCCGCCCGTGCCACTGCTGCCCGACCTCGCCGACGAGATCGGATAACCAGTACCACTGGGCCTTGCCGGCGGGGCGAAACTTGCTGCGTGTATTGATGCGCAGGAAGGGGTGCCAGCCGAGGCGCACGATGCGTCGAAAGAGCCAGCGGGCATACAGTCCCCGGTCGGCGAGGACGATCACTGTCCAATCGCGTGGGATGGCGGGACGCATCTGGCGGAGCATGCGCAACCAGATCGGGCGCCACCTCTCTTTCTGCCCCGCCGGGAGGATGGTCCAGGCCACCGGAATGCCGATGCCTCGATAGACCACACAGACAACCAAGGCGACGAAGCGACTGCCCAAACTGGTGGCGTCGTCAGCAGATGTCTGCGCTCCCGCTCTGCATAACCCAACGAGGCCATTGCGTCAAAAGTACAGGAGGGATGAATGACCACCGTGACGCGAACCACACCGCCGCAAGCGTGGCCGGTGAATACCTATATTGATCGCTTACGCACGCACCGTGCCGATCTGACCGCCCGCTATCACATCGCCGAACTGGGCGTCTTTGGCTCGGATGTCCGCAACGAGCAGCGCCCAGAGAGCGACCTGGATGTGCTGGTGGCGTTCAGCGAAACGCCGAGCCTCTTCACGCTCGTTGCGCT
>CAIXLU010000658.1 GCA_903920315.1 uncultured Oscillochloris sp. | reverse complement strand
GATACCTTACGTACATCGCCGACCATTCTCTGTCTGATGTGCCACGGTAAGCATACCGGCGACGATACGAATCTTTGGCTGGAGAATGACGACGGCACGACCGCCCACGTCAAGGGTAGCATCCTCACGCAGATGCTTTCCCAGAGTGACCGACCGCCCCTCTTGGTTATCCTCGTCGCCTGCGAGGGCGGCGGGAACAATCACCACGATGGCCCCCTGGCCGCCCTTGGCCCATGCCTCGCTCTGGCCGGTGTCGGCGCGGTATTGGCGATGCAGGACAAAATCTCGATGAGCGCGGCGAAGCGGTTGCTGCCGGTTCTCTTTGAGGAGGTAATCCGCGACGGGTGCATTGACCGGGCGGTATCCCTCGCCCGCGCTGCCCTAGGCACCGGCACCGAGTGGTGGGTGCCTGCACTCTGGCTCAGGACGAAGGATGGGCGGCTGTGGAATGAGAAAATACCCGCAGTCTCTTCCCGTCCGTTGATCAACTTCGGCGGTGTCCAGGCTGATAAGATAAGCGTGGGCGATGTCGCTGGCGGTAGTATCACAACCATCAATGTGTGGATGTGGGATCGCTTTGAGCAGGATGTTCCTGCGTGTCTGGCAAAACAACGTGATCAGCGTGAGCAGGAAAAAGATAAGAAAGAGCGACTGAGCGATGCCGAGCGTGAGCAACTAAAGGCGGCAGAGCGCCAACGCTGGTTACAGATCGATTGGACACAGGCAGCGCAAACCTACGCGCAGAAGATGCAGAATTTGTATGGCTGGATGCAAATCTTTGGCATGAATCGGCCTGTGCCGCTGGCTGGGGTGTTTACCGATGTCTACCTGCTCGATACGCCTAGCGCCCGACGGCGGCATACGATTGAGGAGCTAAAAAGCCGCTCACTGATGCACGCCGACCCGAAAGTAGCTGATCAGCGCCGCGAGGGTGGTGCGCTGGTGGCCGAGGAACGCCGACTCTTTATCCTTGGTCAGCCCGGCGCAGGCAAAACCACGTTTCTCAAGCATCTGGCAATGCAGGCCGTGCAAAACCAGCTTGATGCAATCCCGATCTTTGTCTCGCTCAAAGACTGGTCTGACAGCAATGTGGAACTGATGGCCTTCCTGGTGCGCCAGTTTACCATCTGTAACTTCCCCGATGCCCAGTCTTTTATCGAGACGATCCTGACTGATGGCCGGGCGATGGTACTCTTCGATGGGCTCGATGAGGTGAGCCACGAAAGCGGGCGGCACCAGCGCACCACCCAGGCCATCCGCGAGTTTGCCCAGCAGTACAACACGAGCCGCATGGTGATCACCTGCCGCACGGCGGCGACGGAGTATACCTTTGAGAAGTTCATCTACTGCGAGGTGGCCGATTTTACCCAGGCCGAGATCGAGACATTCATCGGGCGCTGGTTCCAGCAAAACCAGATGAAGCAAGCCGCGTTCCTCAATGCATTCGCCCAACCCGAATGCGAGCGGCTGCGCGATCTGGCCCGCCGCCCGCTGCTGTTGACCATGCTCTGTCTGACCTTCGATGAGACGATGGCCTTTCCGCAGCGGCGGGCCGAGCTGTACGAAGAGGCCATTGACGCCCTGCTCAAGAAGTGGGATGCCTCGCGTAGCATCCAACGCGACCAGATTTATCGTACGCTCTCACTCGGTCACAAGCGCCAGCTTTTCGCGGAGCTTGCGGCAGAGAGCTTTGATCGCGGCGAGTTTTTTATCCCCAAGGCAACCCTAGCTAAACGGATTGTCCAATACCTTCGCCGTCTGCCCCCAGTCGACCTGCACGAAGATATTGACGGAGAAGCGGTATTACGCGCCATCGAGGCCCAGCATGGGCTGCTGATCGAACGGGCGCACGGCATCTACAGCTTCTCGCATCTGACCTTCCATGAATATTTTGCTGCCCGCTATATCGCCAACCGGCAAAACAAGCAGAGTCTGCGTGGGGCAATTGACCAGGCAAGCAACCCACAGTGGCGCGAGGTACTGCTACTCACCGCGAGTTTGCTCGACTATGAGCATACAGCGCTACTGTTCCAACTTTGGAGTAAACACCTGCAAGCGCAGTTGCGAGCGAACTCGCCACTTGCGCAGATGATCACGTGGGTAGCCCAACAGGCCCACATGATCGCACCACCCGACACCGGAGTGCGTGCGGCAATCTTGACGATTACCCTGTTCGATCAGGCAATCCAGATAAACCAGGAGATTATTGTCATCTTTAAAAGCAGCGCCAGCGCCTTGAACCGCGCTTTTGACCACGACCACGACCGCGCCAGCGCCTTCGACCGCGCCTTCAACCGCGCTTTGAACCGCGCTATCGCTATCGAAAACGATCTCGACCGTACCCTCCGCACTTACGACCTCGATCGCGCTCTCGACCTCGCTCTCGACCGCACCCGCGCTCTCGACCGCACATTCGACCGCGACCTCGCTCTCGACCGCGACCTCGCTCTCGACCGTACCCGCATTCTCGATCGTACCCGCGCTCTCGACCGCACTCTCAACTGCGCTAAAATCTCAGTTCGAATCAACGCTAAAAGCACTGATCATCGCCCCCCCCACCCTCGATTACACTCTACAGCAGGACTGGCAGCTTACCAACAAGCAGAGGGATACGCTCCTAGTTTACCTCACCAGCACTGACCTACTCCTCGATTGTCTCGACCTCGCCGCAATTGAAGATCGCCAGGCGGTGCTGGATCGCCTGCTGATTCCGCCGGAGATATAGCTAGGTTGACGCGGTACACATCACGACATACCATGCGGGAGTATGCTGCGACTCACGCATCCGCGAGGTGATGATGATTTCGTTCGATACTATCAATACATTAAGCGCCGAGATCGCCGCCACGTTCCATCCCGAGCGGATCATTCTCTTCGGCTCCTATGCCTACGGGAACCCTGGGCATGACTCGGATGTCGATCTGCTGGTCGTGATGCCGTATACGCGCCATTCCGCCTACCAAGCCGCCGCCATCCTCACGCGGGTCAACCCGGCCTTCCCGGTTGATGTGCTGGTTCGCACGCCGGGGGAACTGGCCGAGCGGATCGCGCAGGGGGATTTTTTTCTGCGTGAGGTGGTTGAGCGCGGGAGGGAGCTGTATGCTGCCCCTCACCGCTGAATGGGTCGCGAAGGCGGAGGCCGACTTTGCCACCGCTACACGCGAGGTGCGGGCACGGCGACTACCAAACTATGATGCTGCGTGCTTCCATGCACAGCAATGCGCCGAAAAGTATCTCAAGGCGCGGCTCCAAGAGGCGGGGATTGCTTTTTCACGCACCCACGATCTGGTCACGCTGATGAATTTGCTCCAGCCGCCTGAGCCGGTACTGCTGGGGCTGCTGTCTGATCTCCGCCTGCTGAGCGCCTTTGGGGTCGCCTTCCGTTATCCTGGTGCTGCTGCCGACCGGGCGATGGCGCAGGATGCGGTTCGACGCTGCCGGACGGTGCGCGCCGCTTTGCGCACCAGCCTCTATCTCCCATCACTCCCGTAGCGAGAGACGCGAATCGCGTCTGGATCACGGTAGACGCGAAAGTGGGCGATAGACGTGAATACGAAGGCCCACATCACCGTGCTATGCACCTGCGCACCCTCGCCGATCATCTGCGTCAGGCAGTAGCACGCCAGTCATAAAGGCACCCCTCAGTACCTCAGTGCCTCAGTGCCTCAGTGCTGCCTCAGTGCTGCTCCCTGGCACCAGTAGCCGATGCCTATCCAGTACCGTCTTCGTCTTCGTGTACTCCTCCCCCGTTGTCGCCCCGTCGAACGCCGCCGCGCACACTTCCGTCCGCTTGCTGTGCAGCGCCGCCGCCGCCAGGATGCGCGCCTCCTCATCAGGCGTTATCGCCAGTTCTGGTTTCCGCTTCCCGCCCGGTGCATCTTCCGGCCCCGCGTCAATGCTCAG
>CAIXLU010000657.1 GCA_903920315.1 uncultured Oscillochloris sp. | reverse complement strand
GCCTGTCTCTCTGTCCAAGAGTGGCGACCATCCCCAACCGTGGCTACAGGGCGTCGCGCATACGGGTAAGGCCATCGAGAAGAGTTGGTCGTGGGCAACCGAAATTGAGTCGTACAAAGCCGGTGCCGTTCCCACCAAAGGCATGACCATCGGAGAGGGCCAGTTTGGCCTTCTCCAAAAAGAAGGCAGCCGGATTGCCCACAATCCCGGCCTCGCGGCAGTCAATCCATGCCAGGTAGGTGGCGTTAGGCACCGTCGTGCGCAGTTGTGGCATATGCTCAGCTAGGTAGTTCACCAGAACGTCGCGATTCTCGGTCAGGTAGGCGCACAGAGCATCCAGCCAGGGACCGCCTTCGCGGTAGGCGGCGTAGGCTCCGATGTAGCCAAAGGCGTTCACATGAGGCACGATCCCGACCTCGGCCTTGTGGATCTTCTTACGCAGTTTCTCGTTCTGTACGATAGCAATACCGCAGCCAAGTCCGGGCAGATTGAACGTTTTGCTGGGGGCCAGCAGCGTCACCGTATGTGCGGCAATCTCCGGCGAGATGGATGCCGTTGGAGTGTGACGGGTATCGCCCAGCATCAGGTCGCAGTGGATCTCATCTGAGCAGATCACGATCCCGCGCTCGATGCAGATCTCGGAGAGGCGGGCCAGAGTCTCGCGATCATACTCGATACCGATGGGATTGTGGGGTTGGCTGAGCAGGATCAGGCGCGTCTGCGGATGCAGGCTGGCGGCGAAACCCTCAAGGTCGAGGCGGTAGCTGATCGTGCCGTCACCCTGATCCACACGGGTCATATCGAAGGTATCGCAGATACGGCCCTGGTTAGTGGGGGCGCTGAAAAAAGGCATATAGGCAGGGGTGAGGGTGACAACGTGGTCACCCGGCTCGCCGATGGCCCGGCAGAGGACGTTGATTGCCGAGACAAGGCCGGGCACAAACAAAACCTGCTCAGGCATCACCTGCCAGTTGTATAAGTCGGCCATACGCTGGCAAATCAGCGACACCAGATCAGCAGGCGGCGAGGGGTAGCCAAAGATGCCGTGTTCGGCGCGCTCACGTAGGGCGCGGACGACCGGCTCAGGCGAGACAAAGTCCATATCGGCAACCCACATGGGGAGCACGTCCTCGGAGTAATGCTCCCACTTGATGCTGCCAGTGCCGCGACGGGGGATGATCTGGTCGAAGTCGAAAGACATACGTGGCTCTACTCTCTTGTCTTGGCAGGTTCACCTAACCGAAATAGTGAAGGAAACATGTATTATTGTCAAGCCTTCCAAAGGACAGTCCCTGCGATGGCGAAGCCGCCCATACCAAAACTTGACTCCATGATCAATACTATAGCTATCAGAATTATGCGTGAAGAGGCGCACACAGCCTCAGCCGCGCCCATTTTTTGAGGAGGCCGCTTTATGATCGATACCCATGAGAACGCTGCACCTGCGATTGACCCGCTCGAAGGAGAGTCGCTGTTGCGCCATGTCTCCGCGCTCGCCTACAACATTGGCCCGCGCCCGGCTGGTCACGATACCGAGGCCCGCGCTCGTACCTACATTCGCAAGGCCCTGAATGAGATCGGGATCACCGAGATAAAGGCGCAGCCATTCGAGACTCCCGACAGTTGGGCGTATGCGCTGGGCACGCCCTTCGCCCTCTCGCTTACCGGGATGCTGCTGGGACGACTGGGAAAGCTCGGCAGGTTTGCGGGTGCGATCCTCGGAGCCGCTGGGGCCTACCTCACCTGGCGTGCGGTCAGCGGGCTGCGCCAGCCCCTTGATCGCGTCGGTACGCAGCGCACCTCGGCGAACCTGATTGTCCGCATCCCTCCCACAGGTCGCTACCGCAACACGATGGTTCTGCTTGCCCACACCGATACCAATCGCCACCGGGAGTCCTTCAGTTCCTCGCGCAAGGCGTCTCTGCCGACCACCGCCACGGCACTGATCGGACTTCAAGCTGCCGGGGCCGTTGCTCAGGTGACGGGCGGGAACTGGCTCAGCAACGTGATTACCGCTGGACAGATCGCCGGGCTCGGGGCCATTGTGGCCGACGAGAAGGGGAATTTTGTTGACGGGGCCAACGATAACGCCAGCGCCGTCGCCTGTCTGCTGGGGATCGGAGCCGCTCTGCACGCCCAACCTCTTCAGCACACCGAGGTTTGGCTGGTCTTCACTGGCGCGGAGGAGGTTGGCTTGAAGGGCGTCCACGCGCTGCTGGATGAGTATGGCGAGCAGCAGATGCGCCGCGCCGGATTTCTTAACTTCGAGATGGTTGGTCGGGGCAATCTGGCCTACGTCACGCATCACAGCGGCTTCTCCCACCTGAGCGACTACGCGCCAGATAGCGAGTCGGTGGCTCTGGTGGAGCGCACAGCGCACGCGAACCGGCGCTTCGGTGTGTTCGGGACGAAGATGATGATGCTGGATCAGGTTGCCGCCCTGCGCCGCCGTGGCTACCGTGGAATCAGCCTGGTGGGCCTTGATGTGGACGGCTGGCCCGCCAACTGGCACAGCGCCACCGACGCCATCGGCAACATTCAGCCCGAGGCTCTGGAGCGCGCCGCCCGCTTTGGCCTGGCCATACTCCAAACCCTCGACACTGAGTCGCACTAGCGTTAATTGCGGATTTTGGATTTTGGATTTTGGATTGCGGCCTCGCCCAATCCAAAATCCAAAATCCAAAATCCAAAATCCGCAATTTGCACTCCCCCCTGTCGGGTGTTATCATCCGGCTGCCCTGGCTGTACGTGTGGTGGGTACGTGTTTTGAGCCAACACGGTTTCGATGGGAGCTTCGCTCTAACGAGTTGAGCTATGCGGCGGGCCGCAGAAACTCACAGGCGGGCACCCCCCTGCATCCGCAGGTTCGAAACTGGCCCATCCACGGCAGCGAGGGTACCACTTTGTGTTGTAGATTTTAGATTTTGGATTTTAGATTGCAGCAGCTACAATCTAAAATCCAAAATCTAAAATCCAAAATCTAAAATCTGCCCATGATCTACCTCTTCCACGGTGCCGATGAATACCAGCGCAGCCAGGCTCTGGCCCGTATGCGCGCCGATTTCCCTCCCGACTTGGCCGATCTTAACGTGTCCACGCTAGAGGGGCGCAAGCTGAAGATTGACACCCTGGCTATGGCTTGCGAGGCGATGCCCTTCCTCTCCGACAAGCGCTTGGTGATTGTCTCTGATGCGCTAAAACATACGAAGGCAGGTAAGGATCGCGAGAATCTGCGGGACTACCTGAGCCAGGTGCCGCCTGCGTGCGATGTGGTTTTTGTCGAAAGCGATGAGGTTGACCGCCGCAGTATTCTCTTCACCTACCTGAAGAAGTCGGCCACGATTGAGGAATTCATTCCGCTCCAGGGTTCTGAGCTGACGCG
>CAIXLU010000656.1 GCA_903920315.1 uncultured Oscillochloris sp. | reverse complement strand
GGTGGCACGGGTGGCGGCGGGAGTCGTCCCGGTGGCGGCGGTGGCACAGGTGGCGGCGGGAGTCGTCCCGGCGGCAGCAGTCGTCCCAGCGGTGGTAGCGGTCGCTCGGGTGGCGGTGGTGGCGGTGGCGGTGGCGGTGGTAGCGCGGGTGGCGGCGGCGGTCGCCCCGGCGGTAGCAGTAATCGCCCCGGCAGCGGCAGCAGTGGCGGTCGTCCCGGCAGTGGCAGCGGTCGCCCCGGTGGCGGTCGTCGGCCCGGTGGCCCAGACGAGCGCGACGGTGGGGCAGGAATGCGTGGCCGAGGCGGTCGTATGAGTGCGCCGCCGCCACGGATCCCGGTTCGACCGCGTGGCCTGGTTGAGCTTCAGAGCATCATGACTATCCGTGAGTTCTCAGAGGCCACGGGCATCGGCGCGTCAGAGATTCTTAAGTCTCTGATGAAGGGCGGCGTGCTGGCGAATATTAACCAGCAGATTGACTATGAGACCGCAGCGCTGATCGCGGCCGACTTCAACATTGAGACCAACGAGACGGTGCCGGAGCAGATGGCCGGGATCATTGATAACATCAAGGATGTGCTGGCCGCTCAGGCTGAGGGCGAGATGCGGACGCGCCCGCCGGTGGTCACGATCATGGGTCACGTTGACCACGGCAAGACGAAGTTGCTCGACGCGATCCGCTCGGCACGAGTGGCCGAGGGCGAAGCTGGCGGTATCACTCAGCATATCGGTGCCTACCAGATCGAGGTCAACCACCGTAAAATTACATTTCTGGACACGCCCGGTCACGAGGCGTTTACCGCGATGCGCGCCCGTGGTGCCCAGGCGACCGATATTGTGATCTTGGTGGTGGCTGCCGATGACGGTGTGATGCCCCAAACGATTGAGGCGATCTCGCACGTGAAGGCGGCTGGTGTGCCGATGATCGTGGCGGTGAACAAGATTGACTTGCCGACGGCGAACCCGGATCGGATCAGGCAACAGCTTGCTGCCTATGATGTGATCGTCGAGTCTTACGGCGGTACGGTGCCCTCGGTTGAGGTTTCGGCACGTCAGAAGCTGAATATTGACGGGCTGCTGGAGATGATCCTGCTGGTAGCCGACATTGAGGATTTCAAGGCGAATCCCAATGCGCCAGCCGTCGGCACGATCATTGAGGCTGAGCTGGATAAGAACCGGGGTGCGGTAGCGACGGTCCTCATTCAGAACGGCACCCTGCGCCCCGAGGATAATGTGCTGGTGGGCGGCGTCTCTGGCAAGATCAAGACGATGTTTAACGATAGCGGCAAACGCCTGCGCTTCGCTGAACCCTCAATGCCGGTGGAGATTCTCGGCTTGGACGGAGTACCTCACGCCGGTGACATCCTTCAGGTGGTGGACGACCTGGCGGTTGCTCGCGAGATCGCACTTCAGCGCCAGCGCCAGACGCGCATGGATGCGGTCGGAATGGTGCGCGGCACCACCCTGGAGGATCTGTTCAGCAAGGTACAGCAGGGCCAGATCAAAGACCTCAACGTGATTGTGAAGGCGGACGTGCAGGGTTCGATTGGCGCGATTGAGCATCAGCTCAGCCAGTTGAGCAGTTCGCAGACTGAGGTGCAGATCAAGATTTTGCACAAAGCCACCGGCGCAATCACCGAGGGCGATGTGAACCTGGCAGCAGCCAGCCAAGCTATCGTCATCGGCTTTAATGTTCGTCCCGACCCGGCGGCGCGGCGAGCGGCTGAGCAACAGGGTATTGACATCCGCTTCTACAATATCATCTACCAGCTCTCTGATGATATTAAGAAGGCGCTGGTCGGTATGCTGGCACCCACCTATAAAGAGGTGGTCGAGGGCTACGCTGATGTACGCAACACCTTCCGGCTGCCCTCGCGTGAGGTGGTGGCGGGCTTGTATATCACCGATGGTAAGGTGACGCGCACGGGACAGAGTGTGCGCGTCCTGCGCAGCGGCGCAGTGCTTCACGACGGCAAGATCAGCAGCCTCAAGCGCTTCAAGGACGATGTCCGCGAAGTGACGAACGGCTATGAGTGTGGTCTGGTCGTCGAGGGCTTCACTGATGTCCAGGTGGGCGATAATATGGAGTTCTACCGCCAAGAGCGGGTTGAGGCGAGTCTCTAATTCAATTGCAGATTGTAGATTGTAGATTGTAGATTGGCTATAGAGCAGTCCTAATTTTGGTTGTGAAGGAGGAGTCGAGGCTTCAGCCGGCTAAAGCCTTGACTCCTCCTTCACAACCGGAATGAGACTACTACAGACCATTTCTGCCTAGCAATCTACAATCTGCAATCTGCAATCTACAATGTCAAAACAGCGTCTTCAGCAGGTCGCCGACCGCATCCAGCAGGTGCTCGGCGATGTGATTCAGTCTGAGATCAAAGATCCGCGAGTGGGTTTTGCCACGGTGATGAGTGTTGAGGTGAGCGCGGATCTTCAGCACGCTACGGTGCGTATCTCGGTGATGGGCGATGATGCGGCGAGAGCCGATACCATGGCCGGTCTCCATCGCGCCCGTAGCTTCCTGCGTCGGCGGGTAGCCGATGAGATGCGCCATATGCGCTTTGTCCCCGAGTTGCATCTGATGCTCGATACCTCGCTCGACTACAGCATCCGTATTGATAAGGTGCTGCGCGATGTAGAAGAGGAGCGTAAGGTTAACCCGCCCCATTTTGAGGATGAGTAGGGTCACTACGAGCGATGAGCGAACTCGACGCCTACTACAAAAAGCGTATCCCGTACACGCTGCGCGGCCAGCAGTTTGAGTTCGATGTCGGCCACACGATCTTCTCCTCGTTTGAGGTTGATGATGGCACCGATCTTCTGCTGCGCAGCTTGGAGCCAGCGAACGCTCCTGCACGCATCCTCGATCTCGGCTGCGGCTGCGGCGTGATCGGGATCAGCCTGGCCCGGCGTTACCCTGCCGCTGCGGTGGTGATGGCCGATAAGGATCTGTTAGCGGTGCGCTATGCCCGGCATAATGTCGTGCTGAATAACGTGCAGAACGTGAGCGCCCTCGGCAGCGTGGGACTTGAATCGGTACCGCCCGGCCCGTATGATCTGATCCTCTCAAACATTCCGGCTAAGATCGGCGATCTGGCAATTGAGCAGGAATTTATCCTTGATCCGCTGGCGCACCTGCGGGCCGGTGGAGAGTACTGGTTTGTGGTTATCAGCGGCCTAAACCATCTCATCCCGCGCCTTGGCGTGCGCAACCAACTCAAGCTGAAAGAGATGAAGAAGCGGTCGGGCTACGCGGTCTACCGCCTGCTCAAGCCGTCGGAATCCTGATACGCATGGGCGCAGCGCATTGCGCCCCAATCAACACATGATGATCTACACAGACCCCGTTGCGGCTGCCCCCGCCTTCACTCAGCAACTTGCTCAGGCCCAGCGCATCCTGCTCCTCACCCACATTAACCCCGATGGCGACGCGATTGGCTCACTCCTGGGAGCTTTCCATGTGCTACAGGCAATCGGTAAGGAGCCGATTCCTGTTGCGGCCTCGACGCTGCCGCTCTACAGCGCCGCGCTTGCGGGCGTTGAGCATGTGACGATCTACCGGGCTGGCGACGCTCTGCCCGACGCCGACCTGATCTGGATGCTGGATACGGCCTCGCTAGAGCGGGTTGGTCAGATCTACCGCGACCACGGCCCGGCGATGACTGCCCGCCCGCTGATGATTGTTGATCATCACGTAACCAACGACGGTGCAGGTGATCTGAACCTGATCCAGCCAGCGGCGGCATCCTGCGCCGACCTGCTCTTTCGGCTCTTTGTGGCGATGGATCTGCCAATTTCACCAGCGGCGGCCACATGCTTGCTTCTGGGAACCACAACGGATACCCAGAGCTTCCAGACCAGCGTGACCACCCCACAGACCCTGCGCACCGCTGCCAACATGCTCGATGCCGGGGCCGACCAGCGTCTGGTGGTGAACGCGGTCTACTTCTCGATGCCGGTTGAGACCGTGCAGTTGAGCGGGATTGCGCTTGGTCTGCTGCGGTGCGAGGGTGGATTGCTCTGGGCGCGGGTTTCTCAGGAGATGCTTTTGGCCACAGGTGCGGCAGACGAGGCGACCGACGAGGCCATCATACGTATGCAGCGAGTGCGTGGGATGCGGGTGTCGGCCTTGTTTAAGGAGCGGGCTGACGGCACGGTCAAGATCAGCCTACGCTCAGCACCAGGGATCAATGTGGCTCAGATTGCGCAGACCTGGGGCGGCGGCGGACATGCCCAAGCTGCGGGAGCCGACCTGCCAATGGGTCTGGACGAGGCTGAGGCGGTAGTGCTGCCCCTGCTTCGAGCAGCGATTGGGCTGTCGTAAAATTTCAGATTGCAGATTTTAGATTGCAGATTTGCCGCAACAGGACGCGCCACATGTGTCCAAACTGTCAAATACCTACGAACCTTGTTTATGGCGGTATATGCACGGGTTTTTGAACATTGACAAGCCGGCGGGGATGACCTCGCACGATGTGGTGGCGCGGGTGCGCCGCCTGACTGGGCGCGGGGTGAAGGTGGGCCACGCCGGTACGCTCGACCCTGCCGCCACCGGGGTGCTGCCGATAGCCCTCGGCCACGCTACGCGGTTGATCGAGTACCTGAGCGATGTACGCAAGGGCTACTACGGGCGGGTGCGACTCGGCGTCGTCACCAGTACCGATGACGCGGAGGGCGAGGTTATCTCGACCGCAGCGGTGCCACCACTGACACCTGAGCTGATCGAGGCTGCCGTAGCCCCACTGCGCGGGGCGATCTTGCAGGTGCCTCCGATGTACTCGGCCCTGCACCATCAGGGCCAGCGACTCTATGACTTAGCACGGGCAGGGAAGACGGTTGAGCGGGAGGCGCGCCCGGTGCAGATAGACGCTCTGGAGTGGGATTTGGGTGGCCCTGACGAGTTGCTGATCACGGTGATGTGTGGCAAGGGTACCTACATCCGCGCCCTGGCCCGCGAGATTGGGGCATCCCTAGGCTGCGGGGCGCATCTGGCGGCGCTCCAGCGTATCTTCGTCGGGCCGTTTCTGCTTAACGATGCCGTTCCCCTCGCGGATCTCCAGGCTAACCCCGCTCGGCTGCCGCTGGAGATCATCCCGCCCGAGGTAGCCCTGGCTGGTTGGCCGACGGCGCAACTCGACGCCGAGAACTCGCGCCGGGTGCGCAATGGGCTGCCGGTGACGCTCACTATATCTGGCGAACATGTCTGCGCCTACGACGATACGGGCGTGCTGCTGGCGGTGCTGCGGCGCGAGGGCGATGCTTGGAGGCCAGATAAGGTGTTTCTTTAGCACGACTCACGGCCACAGAAGAACACAGAAGGTCACAGAAATATATATTTCTGTGACCTTCTGTGTTCTTCTGTGGCAAAATCTCGTTGTCGTACGAGGTAGCTAAAAGGGAGTTCAGGGACTTTGCACCAGTCCCGCAAACTACGCCCCTACGCTTCTGGCAGGGCCGGCAGGCCCAGCCGTGGTCGCGGGCCGAACTCCGGCAGTTGCGGCGGGTTCTCCTCCATCAGCCGCAGCGCCTCGGCAATGGCCCGCTCAAGCTGTGGGTCGCGCCCGGCCACGTAGTCCTGTGGGGCCATCTCAACCTCAATTGTCGGCTCAGTGCCGTAGTTCTCGACGCCCCAGCCCACATCGGGAAACCAGAACGAGTATTCGGGCTGCGTGGTGGTCGCCCCATCGGCGAGACGGTCAATCGGGTTGATGCCGATCACCCCGCCCCATGTGCGCTTGCCGATCAGCGGCCCTAGCCCCAGTAGTTTAAAGACGTGGCTGAAGATGTCTCCGTCCGATCCGGCGTTCTCGTTAGTAATGGCGACCACCGGCCCGATGAGCGAATTCTCGGGGTAGGGGTCGGGCTGGCCCCAGCGCGATATGTCGTAGCCCAGGCGACGGCGGGCGAGTTTCTCAATCAGCAGTTGCGAGACGTTGCCGCCCCCGTTGTAGCGGATGTCTACCACCAGTCCCTCGCGGGTACTCTCCATGAGGTAGCCACGGTGAAACTCGGCAAAACCCCACGCCTGCATGTTGGGAATGTGCAGGTAACCCACCCGACTCCCGGTGGCGGTGTGGACAGCAGCCCGCTTGGCCTCGACCCAGGTGCGATAGCGCAGCATACTCTCGGAACTGAGCGCCTTCACCGTCATCGTGCGTGGCTCGCCGCCGTTGGCCGGGGCGATAGTTAGCAGCACATCGGCACCGGCTAGGTTCACCAACAACTCGCCCGGCCCGCGCCCTTTGCTCAGCCGCCGCCCGTTGATCGCCAGCAACCTGTCGCCGGCTGTCACGCCCAGGCCGGGGCGGGAGAGGGGCGACGAGACCCGCTCGTCCCAGGTATCGCCGGGCAGCACCTGCGTGATGCGGAAGCTATCGCTAGCCTCGTCGTAATCTAGATCCACGCCCAGAAAGCCCTGGCGGTAGGCTGGTGTTGAGCGGTAATCCCCACCCATTTCGTAGGCGTGGGACGTACCGAGTTCGCCCTGCATCTCCCAGAGCAGATCGGAGACCTCGCCACGGGTGGCCACGCGGTCAATCAGTGGCAGGTAGCGCCGGTAGATCGCCTGCCAGTCTACACCGGACATATCCTCGGCCCAGAACTGGTCGCGCTGAAGACGCCACGCCTCGCGATACATCTGACGCCACTCCTGGGGCGGGCTGAGATCAACCTTGATCCGGCCAAGCTCGACCCATCCGCTCTTGCGGCCGGGGCCACCGTTATCCTTGGGCTTCTCGCTGGTTTTGATCACCCGCAGGCGGCGACCGCTGCGGTAGGCCAGTATTTTGGCATCCTGCGAAAGGGTGAAACTGGAGATGCTGTCAACCAGAGTCTCGCAGGTGCGCTCCGCGAGGTCATACACCTCCAGGCGACCCGTATCCTCGCCAGAGTGGCTACTCATCGCCCCGCGCAGCGAGAAACTGGTAAAGAGCGCCTTACCCTTCACCCCGATCACCCCACCATAGATACTAATCGGCACCGGGAAGGCCACCACGCGCTCGGTGATGCCGTCGAGGTCAATCTGAATACTTTTTTCTTCGGGCTTCTTTTCACTATTTTCCTTAGGATCGCCCTCAGACTTCTTCTCCCCGTTGTTCTTTGGATCACCTTCGTCTTTTGGCTCACCTTCAGGCTTCGGCTCATCGCCCCCTTTTTCGCCCTTCGCGTCCTTCGGCTCCTTCGTGATTCCGCCCGTCTCAAAGGGCGAACTGCTATCAGCGCACAGTGTGATCAGGAAAGGGCGCGACATACGCGGGAAGGCCCAACCAAACTGGGCCTGATCACGAACAGGGTCAAAGTCGCGCTTACCGATGAAGTAGAGGTAATTGCCTTCGGGATCCCATGCGGGCCGGGTATCAGAGAGCAGGGTGCGGGTGGCGTTGTGGGTCGCACCACTGGCCACCTCGCAGAGTCGAATGATCTGGGTACGGCGGGTGTCGGGGTAACTGTAGGCCAGCCAACGTCCATCGGGCGACCATGCGGCACCGCTAATCCGCCCATGAAGGCTGTGATCAAGGAGACGCACCGTTGCCGCCTCCAAGTCAACCAGCAACAGTTCGTGGCGCTGATTGGTGATCGCGACCACATCGACCTTTGGCGAGACGCGGATACGCACGGGCCGACCAATATCGAGGCCATCGAGTCGGCGCGGCGCAGATGAACCGTCTACGGCGTGGATTTCCAGAGCCTCCTCGCCACCAGCATCGCTCAATAGCAGCAGCCGTTTACCGTCGTGAAGATAACGGGCCATGCGTGTGCGTCCGGACTCCTCGCCATACTGAAGCACCGCCCCGTCCCAGTTGCCCATAGCGAAGGCCCGACCACGCACAGTCAGCGCCAGGGAGCCGCCGGTGGGGTGCAGAGTATAGCCCTCCAGGTAGGGTTCGGGTGGCACAAAGCGGCGCTTGCGCTGCGGTTGCGGGCTATGCAGATCCACCGGGATAATCCGCCGCTCGCCGCTGATCGGGTCAAGCAACCAAAGATCGGCCCCGGCATGATAAACAATCCGCTGGCCGTCGCTGGACGGGTGGCGCACGTAATAATCGGCGTGATCCGTATGGCAAAGCAGATCCTCGCCCGAGGGCAGGCAGGAGTAGATATTACCCATACCCTCGTGGTCGCTGACAAAGTAGATGCGTGCGCCGAGCCAGATTGGCGCAGCCAGGTTGCCCTTGAGCGTAATCAGTCGCCGCCAGTCCCCGTTGCCCGTCGGATCAACCCACAGGTCGCCGGTGAGTCCGCCGCGATAGCGCTTCCATCGGGCCAGATCAGTGACGTTGCGGGCAATCACCATGCCGCCATCGGGGCCATAGCTGATGCTGAGGGCCGGGCCAGTGGGCAGCACGTGCGGCTCGCCGCCGTTGTGCGGCACAGCAAAAAGCTTAGGCATGGCTCCAAAGGGCTGTCCCGCCTCGCTAGAGAAAAGAATCTCGCTGCCATCGGGCGACCAACCGGCCACCTGAGTGCGTGCGGCCCCCAGGAAGGTGAGGCGGCGTGCGGGGCCACCGATGGCGGGCATCACATACACCTCGGGGCCGCCCTCGTCGCGCCCGGTAAAGGCCAGCAACTGGCCATCGGGCGAAAGAGCCGGGCGCAGCGCCTCGCCGGGGTTCGCGGTGAGCCGACGAGCCACGCCACCCGACGCATTCACCGCCCATAAATCGTCCTCACACACAAACACCACCAATTCGGCATAGATGGTTGGAAAACGGTAGTACCCCTGGGTCATGATTCTGCTTTCTGATCGTTGTACTTCCTGACGTAGGCGCGGCTTGCAGCCGCGCACCTCGGGTATCGCGCGGCTGCAAGC
>CAIXLU010000655.1 GCA_903920315.1 uncultured Oscillochloris sp. | reverse complement strand
GGGCTGCCCCTGGGACCGGGAGCAGGACCTGCGGAGCCTGCGCCCCTACCTCATCGAAGAGGCCTACGAGGTGCTCGAGGAGATGGACCGGGTGTCGGACGGCGGCCCCTGGACCCCCTGCGCCCCTACAGGACGCGGATGGCGCCCCTACAATACGCGGATGGGCGTCAACAACCCAGGACGATCCTTGTTCGCCGCATCAACCGCCTCGGCTGACCCGACCACGGCAATGATTCCGCGCTCGCGCACGGCGTCCACGGCTTCGGCGAACGATTTCAGGTCGGCTTCGCTCGTGTCGAGGATCTGCTCACGGAGCTGCTGGCGGTAATCGTCGCTGGCCCCCAGCAGGTGCCGCCACATGGCCGTGCCGCCTTTGGCGTCGGGGAGTTGGTAGCTATCAACATCGCTGATGGTGCCGATGATCGCTCGCTCCAGGGCTACTTTATCCAGGGCCAGACCGCGCAAGAAATCGCCGGTGCGGTCGTAGATGTCCAGGGTCGCCAGGAGGTTCGGGTCACGGTAGGAGGTGTAGGTAAACACGCCGGTATTGCGGTTAAACCCGCAAAATCCGCCGTAGGCTCCGCCCTGCACACGCACCTTCTCCCAGAGCCAGGCGGTGTTGAGTAGCTTCACAGCGACCGATACCGAGCCGCCCGGCGTAATCCCGAGATCGTAGAGATTGGCACCCTTGGCGACATAATTCACCTTCGCCGGGATGGTCAGCCCCTCAAAGGGGCCATCCGGGGCCACGCCCCAGGTCGCCGGGGTATAGTCGGCGGCGGGCAGTTCGGCCAGAAAGTCGCCAAGCTGCGGGGCGATAGTCGCGTAGCTGGCTGCGTCCAGGGTGATATTCACCAGCATCCCGTTGCGGTTAATCAGGTGTTGGCGAACCCGCTCCAGGTCGGCCAAGACACCGGGCCAGTCGCTATCAATGCGCCGCTCCAGCTCGCGGATGAAGAAGAGACCGTCAATCCCACTCATTTGCTCGTCCACCCAGTCGGCGGGGCTGAGGTGCGCGGCCAGTCGCTGACGGGCATAACCGTGACCACTCGGCACCAGACTCGACTCGCGACCGGCCTTCGAGCGCAGTACCATCTGCTTAAAACGCTCGCTGTTGTCGAGCTTCACCGTCAGCAAAATGTCGCGCAGAATGGCGAGCAAAGCACCGGTCTGGCTGAGGGTAGACTTGCCCGAGACCATCAGGTAGCCGACGGCCTCGCGGCTGTTGACCTTGGTAGCAGTACTCGGCCCCGCACCGATACCGCCGGTATCGCGCCCAATGCGCTGGAGCAGCGCGACAAAATCCTCGTGTTCGGTGCCCATCTCGGTGAGGGCGCGGCCAAAGAGTGGCACGTAGGGCAGCAATTCTACCGGGAGCGCCTTCAGGTCGAAGACCAGGGCGAGGTAGACGATCTCGTTGGTAAAGAGATCGTGGTGAAGGATAGTGGCAGCGTGGAGGGTATGCACTGCGGTGGGAATATTCTTGCCTTGGCGCTCAATATCGGCCAGGGTGAGGGTAGGAATTTTGGCCAATTCCTCAGGCGGATCAGCTCGCTCCTGCATCTGCTTGAGCGCGTGGGTCTCGGCGATCACCGCCTCAACCTCAGCCTCGCTCATCGCGGCGCGGATGGCGTCGAGGCGAGATTGTTCCTCCGTAGCCTCACGTGTGGCTTGAGCCAGGGATGCCCGCAGCAGCACGCGGGTACGGTGCGGGTTATCGAGTAAGGTGCTACGGATGAGGTTCTCAAAAAGTCGCTCGCCATTGCCAAGCGCAGCACGGATGGCGCTCATCGGTGCCTCAAAGCGCAATGGCGCAAGCGGATCGCCGTCGTACAGCCAGGTACCCAAGGAGCGCAGCATCAGGCTCAGGCCACGCGGGAAGGAGCCGGTATTGTTCTCGCGCAGGCTGAACTCGAACGTGTTCAGGGCGGCGGTAATCGTGTCGGTGTCAATGCCCTGCTCAGCGAGATCGGCCAGGGTGCGCAGGATCAACTCCTCCACCTTGATGACATCATCAGGGTCAATACCCTTGAGTCCGACCGAAAAGGTGTGCTGGAGCAAACCATCGTTATAGCCGCCGCCAGTCAGATCCTCGCCCAGTCCCGAGTCGATCAGCGCCTTACGCAGCGGGGCACCCGCGTTGCCAAGCAGAATATGGCTGAGCAGGTCAAGGGTGATGACGCGCTGGACATCCGGCTCAACGCCGATCAGCCAGTTCAGCGTGACCATACCCTTTTTGCCATTGTCGTCATCGGAGCTGTAGGTATGCTCAAAGCTGCGCGGGGCATCAAAGGCAGCCTGGACACCGATCTGTGAGGGCGGCGTGATTGATTCGAACTGGCTTAGATAAACATCCAGCAGGCGTAGCCGCTCGTCCTCGGGGTCGTCGCCGTAGAAAAAAATTCGCCCGTTCGAGGGGTGATAAAGCGTCGTGTGAAACGTCTTAAACTGCTCATACGTCAGGTCGGGGATCGCCTTTGGGTCGCCGCCCGACGAGTGACCGTAGGTGGTATCGGGGAAAAGCGACTGTTGGGAGAAACGCCCAAGCATGCTATCGGGTGACGAGTAGGCACCCTTCATCTCGTTAAAAACCACACCCTTAAAGATGAGCGGATCGCTCTTCTGCTCTAACTCGTAGTGCCAGCCCTCCTGCTTCAGAATATCCGGGGTAATCAGCGGGAAGAAGACCGAGTCAAGGTAGACATCCACCAGATTGTAGAAATCTTGCGGGTTGGTGGACGCCACCGGGTAGCAGGTCTTATCCGGGTAGGTAAAGGCATTAAGGAAGGTTTTCAGCGAGCTTTTCATCAACTCGACGAAAGGCTCTTTGACCGGGTACTTGCGCGAGCCGCAGAGAACCGAGTGTTCAAGAATATGGGCAACTCCGGTGGAGTCTACAGGCGGGGTACGGAAAGTGATACCGAAGCACTTATTCTCGTCACTATTGGAGAGAGAAAGCAACTCCGCGCCGGTCTTCGCGTGGCGATAGATCCGGGCGCGGGTGTTCAGTTCAGCGACATGCTCGTCGCGGACGAGCGTAAAGCCGTGGGTGAGCGTCATCAGATCCTCTTTCTATGTACCATGGCATGCAGATATTGTACCAAAGATTGTGTGCGGGGGAGGGAATATGGCAGGTTGACACCCAGGGCTGATGCAAAGTCCTGCTACCGCATCGCCGTGGGGCTAAAGCCCTCGGCTCTTGGTCGCGAAGGCCGCCTGCGCGGCCTGCCTGAG
>CAIXLU010000654.1 GCA_903920315.1 uncultured Oscillochloris sp. | reverse complement strand
TGGTAATCCTAGAGTTGGTGCGTCTATGGAAACACGCCGCTGGCGCGACTATAACTGGCCACTGCTGATCTGTGTCGTCGCGTTGCTGATCATTGGGGTGCTGGCGCTGTATAGCGCCACGCTCACCGCTGTGGCGGTGAATGGTGCGCCCCTGAGTACGATCTTCCCCCGCCAGATGGTTTATATCGTCGTTGGGATTATGGCGATGCTGTTCGCTACGATCTTCGACTACCAGTTGCTCTCCAGCCTAGCCCGACCACTCTATATCGGCATGCTTGTGCTGTTGATTATCGTGCTGGTCATTGGGCGAGTGAGCGAGGGTGCTCAGAGCTGGATCGCTTTCGGCGAGCGCACCTTCCAACCTTCCGAGGTGGGCAAGCTGGTGCTTGTGCTGGCCCTGGCATCGTACATGGGCCGTTACGAAGGCAGATCTGATAGCTGGATGGTACAACTTGGCGGTCTCCTCACTACCAGCGCCCCCCTACTGCTCGTGCTGATTCAGCCCGATCTCGGCTCGGCGATTGTCTACGGCATGATCTGGCTGGTGATGGCCTGGGGTGCCGGGATGCGCTGGCAGCAGTTTGTTGTGCTGGCCGTATTGGCCATCCCGACGATCTACCTAGTCTGGATGCAGGGACTGGACTCTTTCCAGCAAGTGCGCCTGCTCACCTTTTATTACCTGCTCACTGACCCGAGCAAGGTGGATTTTAACGCTGGCTACAATGTCATCCAGGCACTGAGCGCAATTAGCGCCGGCGGCTGGGTTGGCACCGGGCTCACCCACGGCCTCTTTAGCCAGGGGAACTATGTACCCGTCCAGCACACCGATTTTATCTTCGCGGTGGTTGGTGAGGAGTTGGGTTTTGTGGGTGGGCTGGTGCTGATCACCTTTGAGGGGCTACTGCTCTGGCAATCGCTGAGCATCGCCGAGCAGTCGCGTGATCTCTTTGGCCGGTTGCTGGCTCTCGGCGTCTTCGCCCTGATCGCATCCCACGTCCTGATCAACATTGGGATGAACCTGAGTATCTTGCCGGTGACGGGACTGCCATTGCCCTTTGTGTCGGCTGGTGGCAGCTTTATGATCACCGTCCTGGCGGGAGTTGGTTTGCTCCAGAGCATTGCCCTACGTCGGAAGCGACTGGCATTTTAAGAGAAGAGCGGGTGTCCCCGCTCTTTTCTCCCCACCTTAACTAAAGAGATGCTACTGGCCGCTCAAGAAGTGTCCAATCTCCTTAGCGGCGGCGCGACCCTCGGCAATGGCCCAAACGATCAGGGACTGGCCGCGACTCATGTCGCCGGCGGCGAACACTCCGCGCCGCGAGGTCATCTTGTGATCGTCGGTTTTCACGGTGCCACGCGGACTCAGCTCAACCCCGAGTTGCGTGATTATACCGTCACGCTCGGGGCCGGTGAAGCCCATCGCCAACAGGACAAGATCACAGGGCAGAGTGAAGTTTGAGTCAGGGATCTCTTGCATCTGCATGCGTCCCATCGCATCTCGACTCCAACTCACACGAACCGCCTCAATTGCCGTCACACGACCGTACTCGTCGCCGATCAGTCGCTTCGTCTGGACGGTGTAGATTCGCTCGCCGCCCTCCTCGTGCGAGGACGCCTTCCGCAGAACGAGCGGCCACTCGGGCCAGGGGTTGTCCTGTGCCCGCTGGAGCGGCGGCTGCGGCATCAGTTCAAATGACGTGACGTGGATGGCCCCCTGGCGCAGCGATGTGCCCACACAATCGGCCCCGGTATCGCCGCCGCCGATCACCACCACTCGCTTGCCCTGGGCCACAATCGCGTCGTCGGGTGGGATAACATCGCCCGCACAGCGCTGGTTCTGCTGAGCCAGAAACTCCATCGCGAAATAGACTCCGTCAAGCTGGCGACCCTCTACCGCGAGGTCACGCGGCTGGCGGGAACCACCGGTGAGCAGCACGGCATCGAAGCTCGTGTAGAGTTCCTCCGCCGACATGTTCACGCCCACATGAACACCGGTGTGGAAAGAGACACCTTCGGCCTCCATCTGGGCCAAACGGCGGTCAATGATCTGCTTCTCGATCTTAAAGTCGGGAATGCCGTAGCGCAGGAGTCCGCCAATCCGGTCGGCGCGCTCAAAGACCGAGACCTCGTGGCCTTGGCGGCGCAACTGCTGCGCGGCGGCGAGGCCCGATGGGCCGGAGCCGACAACGGCCACGCGCTTGCCGGTGAGGCGGTGCGGTGGCTGAGGCCGCACCCAGCCCTCGGCGAAGCCGCGCTCGATGATCTGGAGTTCGATCATCTTGATCGCCACCGGCTGGAAGTTCAGACCGAGTGAGCAGGAACCCTCGCAAATGGCGGGGCAGAGATGGCCGGTGAACTCGGGGAAATTGTTGTCGCGGTGGAGCAGAGTCAGGGCACGCTCCCAATCGCCCTCGGAGACGAGATCGTTGAAGCCGGGGATGTAGTTGCCCAGCGGACAGGCGACGTGACAGTAGGGAATGCCGCAGTCCATACAGCGGGCACCCTGCTGCATCACGACATTTTCATCTACTGGCTCATAGACCTCGTGGTAGTCGGCCAAACGCTCGGTGACCGGTCGCCCGTGTGGCTCTTGACGCTCGTACTTCAAAAAACCCTCTACGTCGCCCATGTGAATCTACCTCTCGGCTCGTGCGCCGCTGTCGTGGCGCAATACTGTTGACGGATACCCTTTAGGATAGTGATCGCGGATACGCTACGGTTTGCCCGACCACGCTTTTGCCGGTCTTGGGCGCCGCGCTGCGCTGCGAGTCGTTATGGCTAAAGGTCAGGATGCAATATAATGTACACTGTTATATCCTGGCAAATAGTGACAGGCCGTCAACGTGGGCTGGTCATTTGGTTACTGCCCGTGTACTTCAGGCGGATTGACGGGGCGACGTCATGGTTGTTCATCGCCGCCGGGGAGATTTTGCATCCGCCCTCTCCTCCATCACCACTAAATTGACATAGCACCAGCGCATGCAGTAAAGTATCAGGACTACATTCGCTGCCTCGCGAGGTGCCTGTATGTCGCCAATCGCCATCAACCAGCGTCAGCTAGAGACACTCAGTCAGCTTCTTATTGCTGGCGGGCATCACGATGTCTCCGGGCTATTGTCCGCCTCCCTTGAGCGCCTTGTTGCCTTTTGGCCGGCGCAAGCCGGGGCGTTGCTCTACATCACGCCCTACGGCGAAACAGTGCGGCTGAACCAGGGTTCCCTCGATAGCGAGACTCGCACGCTGATTGAGCAGGCCCGCAGCGGCTTTATGCGCCGTGACGATGGAACCGAGCCGATGCTCGGCTCCTATTCGCTTGAGGGCGGTCGCGACTTGATCGAACTGCCGCTTCAGAGCGGTGGACAGGGTGTCGGCCTCCTGCACTTGGTGGTGAATGGACAAGAGTTTAGCACGGATGGAAAGATTAGCTCCAGTTCGCTCAACGCAGACGAAGATCTGATGGTGCTGCTGGTGCGGGCTATCGGCGGTGAAGCGGATAAACTCTCGATGTTGCGGCGCGCTGAACGTGATCTGCGTGAGTTGAATCTGCTCTACGAGATCGGCCAATCGCTCTCGATCAACCTTGACCTCTCTAGCCTGCTCAATGATATCAAGCTGCGTGCGCCCAAGGTGGTGGGTTCCGAGCGCTGCTCGATCCTTCTGCTCGATGAGTCGCGCAATGAACTGGTGCTAGAGATCCCCGGTGAAAACCGGCAGTACCGCATGCCCGCCGACCGTGGCATCGCCGGGTGGGTGGCGACGCACGGGGTCGGCCAGATCGTCAATGATGTGGAGCAAGACCCGCGCTGGTACGATGCGATTGGCCGCGAGGCGGAGTTTATCACCCGCTCGATCCTCTGCGTCCCGATGCGGATTAAAGATCGAATCAGCGGCGTCATGCAGTTGCTCAACAAAGTTGATGGCAAGTCCTTCAGCGACCAAGATATGCAACTGCTCACCACCCTGGCCGCTCAGGCTGCCATTGCGGTTGAGAATGCTCGCCTCTACCAGAGCCTCAAGCAAGAGCGCGACCGGCTCCTGAGCAAAGAGGCCGAGACCCGCCATGCAATCGCCCGTGACCTGCACGATGGCCCGACGCAGAGTGTGGCCGCAATTGCTATGAACATTGAGTTCATTAAGAAATTGTTTCGAGCCATGCCTGAGCGTGTGCCAGCGGAACTTGAGACTCTGGCTGAGTTGGTGCATAAGACGACCAACGACATCCGCACACTGCTCTTTGAACTGCGGCCACTGGGCCTGGAGACGCAGGGACTGGTGATCACGCTCCAGCAGTATGTGGATCGCTGGCGTGACCCTTCGGGCAATACCACCCGGCTGCGATTGGAAGCTCCTATGAATGTGCCGCGTCTGCCCTCGGAGATCGAGGCGGCAACCTTCATCATCGTCCAGGAGGCGATCAACAACGCCCGTAAGCACGCCCGCAGCGACCTGATCACCGTTTACCTCTACGTGGAGGAGGATGTCTTTGTGGCCAGCGTGCGCGACCGTGGCAAGGGCTTCAATGTGGCGGCGGTGGAGAGTAGCTATAACAGCCGGGGCAGTCTGGGCCTGCTGAATATGAAGGAACGCGCCCGCCTGATCGGTGCCGACCTGCGTATTCGCTCTGAGCCAGACCACGGCACAACGGTGGAACTGCGCATACCGCTGTCGTGATCCATTGGGGCGCGTAGGGGCGCAGCAGGAGGGCCGCAGAGACGCCGTG
>CAIXLU010000653.1 GCA_903920315.1 uncultured Oscillochloris sp. | reverse complement strand
GCGCTAACCAAGACTGTAGAGTAGCCTGGAACGCAATAGAGCAAAAGTCACCCTGTTACACATGTCATTCTGAGCGTAGTGAAGAATCCCGACCGGGACGCTTCGCTGCGCTCAGCGTGACATGTGTAACAGGGTGACTTTTGCTCTATTGCAAGTGTACCATATTGTATCCATGTAGAGCCGGATCCGATAGCGGGGAAACCCTTGGGGCATATCGGTGATTTAGCTGAATTATCGCGCTACCCCCATCACTCCACCCACGGCAGCGTAACCGTGAACCGGCTCCCGTGACCCAGATCACTCTCTACACCGACACTTCCGCCGAGGAGTTCTGCCAGATTCTTGACCAGCGCCAATCCCAGCCCTGTCCCTTCATACTGGCGTGCGAGGCGTGCATCCAGTTGCACAAAGGGCTGGAAGAGGCGCGGGAGATCCTGCGCCGCAATCCCGATACCCCGATCCCACACTGTCACCATAACCTGCTGCGCCTCTCGGTTGCCGACCACCTCAATCCCAAATTCCCCGCCATCAGGGGTAAATTTGCTGGCGTTACTCACGAGGTGCTTCAGAAGTTGGTAGAAACGCCGCTCGTCAATCTGGATCACGATCTCCTCGGGGCTGATCGCAAAGTGGATCTGCTGGTGCTTCTGTGCTGCCTGGGAACGCATTGTTTCCAGAGCCATCGTGCACACCATGTCCACGGCGCACGGGCACGGATCCAGCGAAATCGTGCCGCTCTGGAGCGCGGTAAGCTCCAACACGTCATTAATCACGTCCCGCAACTTCTTCCCGCTCTTCTCAATCATCTCCACTGCGCTGTGCTGTTTGGCGGTCAACTCGCCATACCTGGGCATCTGGATCATTTCTAATCCCCCGATGATACCGTTCAGGGGTGTCCGCAGTTCATGGCTCATTGTGGCCATAAACTCATTTTTGACCTTCAGTGCTTTCTCCAGGGAGAGGTTCGCGATCTGTAGCTCTGCGGTGCGCTCTTGCACGTGCTGCTCCAGTTCCAGGCTGAGCAGTCGGTACTTCTCCTCGCTCTTACGGAGGTTCTCTTCCAGCCGCCGACGTTCGGTGATGTCGCGGCAGACGATCAGATGCCCGACAAGCCGCTGATGTCGGTCTTGGATAGGCAAGGTTCGCATGTCTACGCAGCGATGCGAGGTGGTTGTAATGGTGATTTCAGTCTGTATCGGGATCGGCGATGCGATCATGCCGATAGCTGTATGCCAGACGATTCCCAGACGTTCACCCGGATCCCCTAGTATCAGGTCGGTCGGCACGACCAGCAGGTTTCGTGCGGTCGGGTTGATGTCAATCACCCGGTTCTGGGTGTCTAGCACAATAAGGCCATCATCCATCCTGTCAACGAGGACGTCGCGGGCGATGGGTATCACATCAAGCAGACGATAGCGAAATAGGGCGAAGGCGAATCCAATGGCGGCGAGGCTGAAGGCGAACGGGGTGTTATCCGCATCCGGCAGCGGGCTGAGACCGGAGATAAAGATCACACTGTTCAACCAGGCGAATCCAATGATGACGAGCAGGAGGATTGCCTGACGGCGGTAGATCTCGGAGGAGCGGAGAACCCGCGACAGGATGAGTCCAATCGAGAGGAGAACCAGTGTGTAGGAATAGATGACGTTGACCCAAAACGCAGGCCCGCCCGTAGAGATCATTCCCCGACTAAGATTGCGTGGCTGGGTGAAGAACAGTCCGTACCAGGGATCAGTCCATAGGGCCACCAGCACGAGGGCGGGTTCGATGGCAAGCACGACATACGGGAACGAGCGACGCCTGTCCGCCTGAATCGTGAGTTGTAGCGCGAATGCCAGGAACGCAGCCGGTGTAATGACCACTCCCAAGTACGTAAGATCGAGCCAAAAGGAGGGTCTCGGCCCAGGAACCCCGGCCCAGAAGAGGGCGTAGGTGAAATCCCACCATGTCAGTGCAATCAAGAAGACAAACAGCGCACGGGCACCTGTTGCCGCCCTCCGCCACTGCCAGATGAAGATTGCGACCACCAGACATGCGATACCGGCAATCATGAGGAACGTGCTGTACGTGTAGGCGGATGAAGACGGTGGCATGGACGGTTGCCTCGTTCCTGGGAGCGCGGGCGTCCCGCCCGCCAGATATGCGGGCGGGACGCCCGTACTTCCAACAGACACCCCTACCCCACGCCGAAGAGCAATTCGCGGGCGGCCTCACCGGTATCCGGGCTGAGGAAGAAGAAGCCCAGGGCCACAATCACATAGACCGCCAGCAATTGCGCGCCCTCCAGCCAGTTGCTCTCGCCATCCGACGAGATGATTGTGGCGATGAGGACCGAGAGGGTCAGGGCGGCCACTTCCAGAATGCTGAAGAAGAGGGTCATCTCGGCGGGGGCGACGAGCAGGCTGACAAAGACCAGCAGCGGAGCCACAAACAGGGCCACCTGGGTACTCGATCCCATCGAGATTGCCAGCGAGAGATCCATCTTGTTCTTGACGGCCATCTGCACGCCGACGATATGTTCGGCCACATTGCCCACCAGCGGGATAATAATGATCCCGACGAAGAACTCGCTCATGCCTAGTGCCTTAACCGTCGGCTCCACCGCACCCACCAGAAACTCGCTCAGAAAGACAATCGCCAGGGTGCTGGCACCCAGCACGCCGGATGCCACTGGCACACTCCACTTCGCCTTGTGCGGGATCGCCTCGCCCTCACCGTGGTCATCCACGCCCACCGGCGCATTCACCGCCAGATCCGGCTGCTGAAACGCGAAGATCAGGCTAAGGATGTAGAGGAGCATCAGGATTCCCGCCACCCCTAGGCTGAGTCCGTTCAGCGCCATGTCGTCGGCCTCGGTGCTGAAAACATTGAGTTGACGGGCGCTAACTTGACGTAATACTTCAAAGAGCGTCGGGATGGTCAGCCCAATCACGGCCAGAGTCATCATTGACGAATTGACTCCGGTTGTCCGGCGGTCGAAGCGCTGGATACCATTCTTCAGCCCGCCAAAGAGCATGCTCGCTCCCAGGATGAGCAGCAGGTTGCCCAAGATCGAGCCGGTAATGGACGCCTTCACCAACTCGAACTTGCCCGCCTGGAGCGCGACAATCGTGATGATCAGCTCAGCCGCGTTGCCCAGGGTGGCGTTGAGCAGGCCACCGATGCGTGGCCCGGTATGAACGGACAGTTCTTCGGTAGCCTCGCCCAAGTAACCAGCCAGCGGGACAAGCCCCAGGCAGCAGCAGGCAAAGAGCAGGGTGTCGTTCTTCAGAGCGGGAACAAACTCTAGCAGAAAGGCCACCGGCACGAACACCATCATGTAGCGTAGCCACTTCATGCGTCACCCTTCGGTTCTTTTTTCTTCAGGCTAAGGAAGTAGGAGAGTGATGCAATCACCAACGCAACCGCGCCACCGGGGCTGAGCAGGTCGCGCTGACCATCCCAGGAGATGACTTGGCCGAGGAAGAGGACGCCCAACACCACGATCACCACGCCAATCAGCTTCTCCTTTAGGTCGTCCAGGTTATGGATAACCAGCCAGCTCGGCATTGGGATACTGTCATCTACAAAAAGTTCGTACAGGCCAACCGCGATCACATAGAGGACGGTGGCAAGCAGGAAGAGATCAACCAGCTCGATAGCAGAGAGCAAAAACCTCTTGACACCTTTAGAGCTTACTTCAGAAGCGAAAGCATGTACGATTACCTGAATTGTTTCTGCCGCCCCGTAGACCATTAGTGCTGTAGCCGTCACGAAGATACAGACCACCGGCACAAGCGCGATATAGCGCGTCGCTGCAAGGAATCGTCGCATGCGTTCTCCTCTGTTACTGCGAATGTCCGGCGAAGTGTACGGGAGTCAACGATCCTTGTCAATCTGGGTCATTTCAGCCGATTGGATGCTATGTGTAACATAGCATCCAATATGTTACACATACAAATGGAATGATGCTATACTCCGCTGGGTGCCATGAGCCGTGATCCACTGCATATACGCAGCGATCTTCGCCCTCCGCCCTCCGCCGTGATGCGGGGAGATGTATGACAACAGTGGTGTAAGTTAGAATGAAAAGGCTTATTTATTATGTCAACTAAACAAATTCTAGGGATCAGGGGTCAGGGGTCAGGTTTAGAGTTCGTAGTAAGCACCCCGACGACATGTCATGCTGAGCGCAGCGAAGCATCTTTCCCGGTTTCCTGGCAGACTCTTCGCTTCGCTCAGGGTGACATGGTGCCGGGATGGGATGTCTGACACCTGAAACCTCACACCTGACCCCTCTGAAAAGGCTAATCTAATTATGTCAACTAAAAACGAATCCCCAATGGATGCCAGTACACCGCTAGAGCGGGCGGGGGCGATCTGGACGGCGCGACTCAAGAGTGCGGGACTCGACCCGGATGAGGATGAGGCGGGATTGGATGAGGACGATCTGCGCCGCCGGGATGAGCAGCGCCACCACGCCCACTGCACAATCCAATCCTACCAAGTCGCTCTGACATTGTTTATCCGCTGGGCCACACGCCAGGGACGGGGATGCCTGGGAGATCTCCAGCTTGATGACCTGCTGAACTACGCCCGCAGCCTGCGCCGCTACACCTATGATCTCTCGCAGCGGGCGCAGCAGGCCCACGATGTTGGTCAGAGCGTTGATCGGCTTTCGCCCCGTACCGTTCATGCGTATGTGCGCCCACTGCTGGGATTCCTGGCCCTGGCCGACTCGTTCGGTGCCCTGGGGTTTCGTACGGCTGCGCTTCAGGCGGAGATTGCCCGTGCGCTGCCACGGCTGCCTGACCCGCTGGCCCCGACGCCGCCGGATCTGCGCCGACTTGCAACACATTATGACAAGTCAAGAGGCCAAAACGAGGATCGCACCGAGCGGCTGCTCCTGATCCGGCTGCGCAATGCGGCACTGCTGCACCTGCTCTTCTCATCAGGGGCGCGCATCTCCGAGGCGCTTAGCCTGAATGTCGGCGATGTCTGCCGTGATCGGCGCATTCTCCAGCAGGCCACGGTGTATGGCAAGGGTCGGCGCGAGGGAACCCTCTTTATTCGTCGTTCGGCAGAGCGGGCGCTGCGCCGCTATCTGGAGGCCCGTAGCTGGCCGCAGGCAAGCACGGCCCTTTTCGAGTCGCTGGATCGGCGCACGGCAGGCATGCGGCTCAACCGCGTCAGCGGCTGGCGGATTGTCCACGAGGCCGCCGAAGCCCTCGCAGATCAGGTTGTTTTAGAGGGAAAAGTTGACGAAGCCGAGCTACTGCGGGCCACATCACCCCACAGCTTCCGCCACTTTGTGGGCTACCACCTGCTCAACGAGGGCGTGTCACTGGCCGAGGTTTCGCAGATCTTGCGCCACCGCAGCGTCGAGGTAACGCGCAGCTACTATGCAACCTACCGTGATGTGCAGCTTCAGGAGGTACACGACCAGTTTAGCGCCGATCCGCAGGAGTAAAATATCTTCGCTACCGCAAAAGGCACGCTGTCACGCTGAGCGCAGCGAAGCGTCCCGGCAGCCCTTATGACATGACCGCGTTACTTCTGCGGTGCGGTAGCGAAGATATTTTACTCCTGCGGATCGGCGCTAAACTGGTCGTGTACCTCCTGAAGCTGCACATCGCGGTAG
>CAIXLU010000652.1 GCA_903920315.1 uncultured Oscillochloris sp. | reverse complement strand
TGCACCAAACGTATCAAGGTGCGTGGGGATTCCGGGAAGGAATACGGGATCAACACATGGCGTGTTAAACAGTGTGTCAATATGGAACTGCTGTCATGACCACAGGCATAGCCTCACTCTGGCCTGAACACGAGCTGGCCGCGTTAGTCGCGCCAGGTGCAGAACGTCGCCCAGCAGCGGATGAGCGCGGTCTACGGCTCACCTCGCCGCGCTGGCAGCAGCTCTACCGCTCGAAACCGACCGACTGGAACGTGGCTATGCTGGCACCCTGCACGCTCGATGAGCTAGAGGCGTTGTGCAAGCTGATGGGCATTGCGCACAGCGGCACCAGGATCGAGCGTATCGGGCGTCTGCTGGATATGACCAACCTGCGCGGCGAGCTGGCAACCTGGGGCGAATTTTAGGGCGTCTCACAAAACGCCCACGTCATCGCCAGCGAGATCGCCACGCGCTACCGCAAACCCGCGCTAACGGCGCTGGCGCGGCGGGCCGGGGTGTTCATCAGCACCACCAGTGCGCCAGGACTTCACGGTCTCAATCGTCTCACGGGCGAAATCACGCCCGTTAAAAGCCGGGTTGGGCAGCAGCGATGCCAGGAACAGCCCAGCAGCCAGGGCCAGGGTGGGCAAGAACCACGCTTCACCCGAGCGCATACCGCCGATGATAAAGCCGACTACCCCCGCCAGGATGACCAAGCTGAGATCCCGCTTATGTTCAACCAGCAGCAGCGCGAGATACCAGCTCCCAATCAGGCTGGCCATCAGGCAGATCAGCGAGAGCGTGGGGTCGAGCCGCCCGACAAAGGGCACCGTCACCAGCGCACCGCTATACCACGCCCTGGGGAAGACATCAAAGGCCAAGTGGCCAGCAAACGACGCGGACAGGCCCACCGCACCCCAGCGCCACCACGGGCCGCGCCCTCGGGCGGCCAGGAAGAGCGCGTAGGGAATGAGCGGGCTGTGAGTGAGGATCGAGCGGTGCGACCCGGCCAAGAAGAACAGCCAGAGGTCAATGTCGGGCAACTGCACGCCAATCAGAACGCCAAGGGCCAGGGCCGCGAGTTGAGCAACGAGGTAGGGCATAGAGACCCCCTTACGCCAGTGCAGCCCTATTGTAGCAGTCAGGAATAACGACATGCCAGCACTAAACTATTTTTTCGCCCGCACCTACGGGCTACCCGTAGACCGAGAGATGATCATCTGGTAGGAGAATCGCCGAGGCCACCGAGAATGATTCGGTGGCCTCAACAGCACTGGCACAGGTTATGGGGTCAGCCCCATCATACCGCGCCAGTGGACAAGGTGCAAGGATGTCAGCCCAACGCAAACCAATGTCCGAACAACAGCACCAGGTTACGGATTTACCCTTGCTGGTCACATTTCAGCGCGCCGCCGAGATACTTGGCCAAGTGAGCGTGCGGCATATCGAACGGCTGGTGGTGGCCCGCAAGCTGCGCCGTGTGGGCGTAGGCCGCGCCCGACGGATCATCTATAGCAGCATCCTAAACTACATTGAGGACCATAATGGGTAAGCGTAGTCGTAATGAGGGCACCGGCCCATACTGGAGCAATGCCCGACAACGGTGGGTGGTGCAATTGTCGCCCGGCCCAGACGGACGGCGACCGCTGCGCACGGCCAATACCGAGGCCGAAGCCCTCAAGCTCAAACGCCAGATGGAAGCGGAGCGCAGCGCCGGCCGCGATCTCAGCTATGCTACAATGCAGCGCAGGGTGGCGTATCCCTCACGATGCTACCCACGTAAGGCATGTTTCAGGCCAGTGTGATAGTTTGGGCACATGCACTGCGTCCTGTTGATGCACATCTGCAATCTGCAATCTAAAATCTGCAATCTGCCTAAGGAGCCTTTGGGTGCGTAATATTTTCTCGACGCCTAGCGAGGATGTCTTCGCAGGCGGCACAAACGACACTATCGAGTTGCTCAAGGCGTGGGCCGGCTCAACGCTGGCCTTCGCGGTTGTACAGACCGGGGCGAGCAGTCTGTTGAGTCTGGCATTCGCCGAGAATCTGATCATCTCGGCTGTTGTCTGCGGGCTGGCGTTTGTGCTTCACGAGTTGGCCCACCGCATTGTGGCCCGTAGCTACGGTGCCGAGGCCCACTTTATCGCCAATAACCAGTGGCTGCTCATCTCGATTGTTTTGGCCTTCGCTGGTATGTTTATCGCTGCCCCCGGCGCTGTCTGGCACCGGGGCATCCTGACGCTGCGCCAGGGCGGCTTAATCGCCCTGGCTGGCCCGGTGACGAATCTGGCCCTGTCACTCTTCTTCCTCTTCACCCTCTGCGCCGCAACGCTCTTTGGCATGCCCCTGCCGAGCTTGCTCGTGATCACGCTCTTCATCGGGTTTAAGTTCAACGCCTGGCTCGGCCTGTTCAATATGATTCCCGCTGGCCCTTTCGACGGGGCCAAGGTACTCGCCTGGAACTGGCAGGTCTTTGCGGTCACGGTGGCGGTCGGTCTTGGTCTGGCCTTCGTGCTGAGCGATAATGTCGTGATTGGCATCCTCAGGGTGCTTCGTGGTATCCTCTAGCGGGCGCGAACATGCGCCCTTCTCATGATTATGTGGAGTAAATTATGCGTATCCCGATCATCGCCGGGAACTGGAAGTTGTACAAGACCGTGGCCGAAGGACGTGAACTCGTGACGGGCCTGCTCGCGGGCCTTGGCGCCGTCACCGACCGCGAGGTCGTCGTCTGTCCGCCCTATACGGCACTCTTTCCTCTCGGCGAGTTGCTCGCCAACACGCCAATTGCCCTTGGTGCTCAGGAGGTTTTCTCCGAAACGCAGGGAGCCTTCACCGGCGCTGTCGCTCCGCAGATGTTGCGCGATGTCGGCTGCACGTATGTGATTGTCGGCCACAGCGAGCGTCGCCAGTTCTTTGGTGACACCGATGCGACGGTGAACCGCAAGCTGCACGCGGCCCTCGCCGGCGGCCTGCGCCCAATCATGTGCGTTGGTGAGAGCAAGCCCCAGCGCGACTCGGGCCAGGCTGAGCCAATCGTCACCGCCCAGGTGCGCGGCGGTCTGGTCAATGTTTCTGCCGAGCAGTTGCTCAATGTGGTGATCGCCTACGAGCCAATCTGGGCCATCGGCACCGGCGATACCGCCACCGCCGCTGATGCACAGGCCATGCACGCCGCGATCCGCGCCACCCTGGTCGAACTCTATGGCGATGAGGCCGCCCAGACGGTGCGTATCCAGTACGGCGGCAGTGTGAAGCCCGATAACGTTGATGAACTGATGTCTCAGCCCGATATTGACGGTGCCCTGGTCGGCGGCGCGTCGCTGAAGGCCGATAGCTTCCTGCGGATTATTCATTTCCAGTAAGACGAGGTTTCAGGTACGAGGTTTCAGGTTTCAGGCCAAGCACGTCGGCATACCTAACCTGTGGAGTACTTGCGAACCCTGTCTAAGTCTCCAAAATAATCACATCGTTTGTGGGAATGACCAACGTAGGACAAGGTTTTTTAGATACTTTGCAGTTTCGGCATACACAAGTCATCCTGATGCACTATGCCTGAAACCTGAAACCTGGTACCTGAAACCTTGTCTCGTTGGTCATTCCCACAAACGATGTGAGAGCTTTAATGTTAGAACTTCTGATCATCGTCGCGCTTTCTCTGGCTAACGGTATCTTCGCCGCAACCGAGATCGCGATGGTTTCGGCCCGCCGTGGTCGCCTGGAGCAGCGGGCTGAGAACGGCAGTGCCGGGGCTGAGCTTGCCCTGAAGCTTCAAGATAACCCCAACCGTTTCCTCTCCTCCGTTCAGGTTGGTATTACGCTGATCGGTACCCTCAGTGGCGTTTTTGCGGGTGCCACCCTGGCCGACCGGCTCGCGCCCTCGCTCTCGTCGCTGCCCTACGTCGGTATCTACGCCATACCCCTGGCCCAGATTCTCGTCGTCATCCTCGTCTCTTACCTCTCCCTTGTCCTCGGCGAACTGGT
>CAIXLU010000651.1 GCA_903920315.1 uncultured Oscillochloris sp. | reverse complement strand
CCTGCCCGCATGCGGTTTATGGCGGGCAGGATGCCCGTGCTACTCTTTTCATCGCAGCGCAGATCACACGTAGCTCTTGCCGATGAATCGCCGCAGCAACTTACGGGCGTCGGAGCGCAGGGCGCGAGTGGCCAGAGCACCAAAGAAAAGGCCGACGAGTCCAAAGGGCGAGTAACGCGGTGTGACTAGCGCACGTAGGGCCGCCGGGTCGTTCAGGGGTAGCGGCGAGAATTCGTGTACCTCCACCTTCAGGTCATCGCCGTGCCACTCGCGCTCAACCCAGAACAAGTCGGGCATGCTGCGCTGGAAGAAATAGTAAGCCGGGTTGTACTCGTAGAGATAGTCGAACAATTCGCCGAACGGCTCGTCTGGCTCCTTAGGGTGCAGCACCAGGGTGTTACCCACCAAGTTCACGTACCAGCGGTGGAACGACCAGTGGAAGAGCCGCTCGGCAATCTCCGAGGGACTCTGGATATAGCCTGCGGCACAGGTGCGCCGGAGTTCGGCAGCGAACCGCGCCGGGTTGTCCATATGCTCAAGGATATGTGAGCAGATCGCGTAGGCGAAGGCTCCGTCCTTAAAGGGCAACTGGTGCGCGTCGGCGACTACAAAAGGTCGGTCAACGACCAGATCGCCGCCGCGCTCACGGTTATCCGCGCCGAGGAAGCGATCAACCAGCACGTTCGAGCGCGGGTTCGGGTTGTCACCGCTGCCAATTTCCAGAACGAGTCCGGTGGCGGGCGGGTTTAGTTTCTGTTTCATTGTGATCTCGCAGCAGCGCATCAACACGAGTGAGCCTGTCGCTGGAGCGACAGGCTCACTCGTGCTAATGCGCCCTTACATACCTGTCTGTGTGAGTCGTATCAGCCATCCATTGATGCCCGGCTATCGGCTATTTTTACGTTAGTTCAGATCATCCCCGCTGAGGCTATCGCGCAGAATATCAATATTCTCCAGGGCCAAGCCCGTACCGATGGCCACACATGATGCGGGCTGATCGGCTACATAGCATGGCACCGCCGTCACCTCGGTGAGCAGTTCGTTGATCCGGCGCAGCATCGAGCCGCCGCCGGTCATCACCATACCCTTGTCAATAATGTCAGACGACAGTTCGGGCGGCGTCTCCACGAGGACAGCGCGCACTGCGTTGACAATCGCCTCCAGCGGCTCCTGGATGGCCTCGGTAATCTCGTTGCTATCCACCTCAATTGTGCGCGGCAGGCCCGCTACCTGATCACGTCCGCGTACCTGCGTCGTCAGGGGGCGATCCAGAGGCAGGGCCGATCCAATCTCGATCTTAATGCTCTCGGCAGTGCGCTCGCCAATCAGCACATTATATTTGCGCTTGATATAGGCTGCGATTGCCTCATCAAACTTATTACCGCCCACGCGCACCGAGGTGCTGACCACAATATCGTTGAGCGAGATCACCGCTACCTCGGTGGTACCGCCACCGATGTCAATGATCAGATTGCCGGAGGGCTGGGCCACCGGGATATTTGCGCCAATCGCGGCGGCCAGCGGCTCGCGGATGAGCCATGCCTTCGACGCGCCCGCCTCTAGAGCGGCATCGCGTACCGCACGCATCTCTACGCTAGTGACACCGGCGGGGATGCAGATCATCACCTCGGGCTTCGAGAAGCGAAAGCGACCCATCGCCCGAGCGATGAAATACTTCAGCATCGCCTCCGTCACCTCATAATCGGCGATCACGCCGTTGCGCATGGGACGCACCACCTCGATACTCTCCGGCTCGCGACCGAGCATCGCCAGGGCTTCGGCTCCCACCGCCTTCACCCGGCTATCGCGCTTCGAGAGCGCCACCACCGAGGGTTCGGAGAGCACAATCCCCCTGCCCTTCACATAGACGAGCACGTTGGCCGTGCCCAGGTCAATGCCGATCTTGCGAGCCATACACCCCTCATATATCCTGGCGCGTTACGCCTGCTATGCACGATTGGGCCTGCCGCGTCGCGGCATGGCCGTCGCCATTATAGCCGATCTTCCACCTGATGCCGTGCGGGAGGCAGGGGGCAGGGGGCAGGGGGCAGGG
>CAIXLU010000650.1 GCA_903920315.1 uncultured Oscillochloris sp. | reverse complement strand
TTTATGACCAAGAATTGAGCGGGGTAGGGGTGCGGGGCGTGCCAGCGTGGCGATAGGCGGGCTTGGCGGTCACAAAAAAAAGCCCTCTGGCATATGCCAGAGGGCTTTTTGATAACGATGAGACTTAGATCAGGTCAAGGAACTCCTGAACAGTTAGCCCGGATTGGCGGATAATCGCCCGTAGGCGGTCGAGCGTGTCATCCGGCACGGACTCACCACGGGCCTCAATCGCCTCGACCATCAGCGAGATCGCCTCTCGAATATTGGCGATAGCATCGGCGCGGGTGCGGCCCTGGCTGATGCAGCCCGGTAACGTCGGCACTTCGGCGACAAACCACCCATCTTCGCCGGGATAGATCACCACCTGGCGCGGAGCGTACACATGCGTGGTCATTGAGCCTTCCTTGGACGTCCGCTGCGCGGCTTGGCCGGAAACACGGCACGGCCCTGGGTATGGCCTTTAATTGTAGAATTGGCGGGGAGAGAGAGATTCGAACTCTCGAGGGCTTTTCAGACCCTACTCGTTTTCGAGACGAGCACGTTCAACCGCTCCGCCATCTCCCCAGTGATGACGAGCGCCATTATACGATGGTCGGTATATCTGTGCAAGTTTGGGAAGAGGCAGCCGACGAATCGGTTCCTTATTCCCGCGTTCGCAAGCCGTGCGGTGTGTCATCGTCAAAGCCGAGGGCGTCGGAGACGATGTAGAGCGGCCTGCCCTTCACTTCGTCGTAGATCCGGCCAACGTACTCGCCGATGATGCCGATGGAGACCAGTTGCACCGCGCCGAGGAAGAGAACCATCGCGAGGGTGCTGGCTTGCCCGTAGAAGGCGGAGTCGGTTGGGTCGCCGACGTAGAGCAGGCGCATTACGATCACGGCGAACAGGAAGGTGAGGCTGATCGCGGCGGTAATGAAGCCCAGGTAGGTGGCAAGCTGGAGCGGCAGGTAGCTGAAGCTGGTGATTCCGTCCAGGGCAAACTTGAGCATCTTGCGCAGCGGGTACTTGGTGTCGCCAGCTTTGCGGGCGTGACGCCGGTAGGGCACGCCGGTTTGCTTGTATCCCACCCATACCGATAGCCCACGCATAAAGCGGTGATGCTCGCGGATGCGCGCCAGCGAGTTCACCACCTTACGATCCATCAGCCGGAAGTCGCCGGTGTCCAGCGGGATGTTCACGCTGGTGATCTTGACGATCAGGCGGTAGAACAGGGCCGCCGTCATCATCTTAAACCAGGTCTCGCCCTCGCGCTCAGCCCGTACCGCGTAGACCACCTCGTAGCCCTCGCGCCACTTGGCAATCAGCTCGGGGATAACTTCGGGCGGGTCTTGGAGATCGGAGTCGATCACGATGACGGCGTGGCCCTGGGCGTAGTCGGTGCCAGCGGTGATCGCCAACTGGTGGCCGAAATTTTTGGAGAAGTAGACCACCTTCACTCGCGGGTCGCGCCGGTTGATCTCGCGCATCAGTTCGGGCGAGCGGTCGCGGCTGCCGTCGCTCACCAGCACAATCTCGAAGGGTTCGCCCAGCGACTCGAGGGTTGCGCTCGTCCGTCGGCAGAACTCTTCGATCAACTGCTCTTCGTTATACACGGGCGCAACCACCGAGAAGGTGGGTTGTTTATCGGTCATCGAACTGCCCTCGCGGTATCCTTATCGGTAGGCGATGTCGCCTCTCGACAGAATACCAGACTTTAGGCATGTTTCAAACCAGCTTGACAATTTGGACACATGCATCGCGTCCTGTTGCGGCAAATCTGCAATCTGCAATCTGCAATCTGCCTTACTCCATCTCCTCCCAGTTCGGGCCGGTTTCGACATCTACGCCCAGCGGTACGTGCTGCTCCACGCCGTTTTCGTCCGTCCACGTCAGCTCGTAGGCGTGTTCCATCACCACACGCACGAGATCTTTGGCAATCTCAACCTCGTCGTCGGGAGCTTCGAGAATTAGCTCGTCGTGAACCTGGAGCAGCATGCGCGTGCGTAAACCGCGCTCGTCAATGGCGCGGGACAGCTTCACCATCGCGATCTTCATAATATCGGCGGCAGTGCCCTGGATGGGCGCGTTGACCGCCTCGCGCTCGGCGGCTGCCCGCCTCGGCCCTTTGGTCTGGAGGTCGCGCATCTCGCGGCGACGCCCGAAGATCGTTGAGACGTAGCCGTTGGCTTGTCCTCGCTCCAATGTCTCGCTGATATATGCGCGAATGCCGGGGAAGCGGGCAAACAGGCCGTCAATCAGCGCCTGGGCGTCGGTTCGGTTCAGTTCGGTGCGCTGGGCCAGGCCAAAGGCGCTCATCCCGTAGATCACGCCGAACACCACAGACTTTGCGATCCGGCGCTGATACTTGTCCACCTGCTCAATCGGCAAGCCGAAGAGCTGCGCCGCCGTAGCTGTATGAATGTCCTGTCCTTCTTGGAATGCCCGCACCAGGCTCGGGTCACGGGTGATGTAGGCCAGGACGCGCAGTTCAATCTGCGAGTAGTCGGCGGCGATGAAGGTGTGCCCCGGCGCGGCCACGAACCCGCGCCGGATCTCGCGGCCCTCCTGGGTTCGCACGGGGATATTCTGAAGATTTGGCTCGGTCGAGCTCAGTCTCCCCGTGGCCGCCCCAACCTGGTTGTAGGTCGTGTGTACCCGCCCGGTCTGCGGATTGACCAGATCCGGTAGCGCATCCACATAGGTACTCTTGAGCTTGCTGAGCTGGCGATACTCCAAGATACGCTCGCACATCCCGCTGGTGTCCGCAGCGCGCAGTCGCTCCAGCGTATCGGCGGTGATGGAGTATTTCTTCGTTTTCGCTGTACGGCTAACGCCCTCGGTGGGCAGGCTGATCTTGCCGAAGAGAATGTCGCTGAGCTGGTCGCTAGAGTTGATATTGAACGGTCGCTCGGCAATCTGGTAGATCTCGTGCTCGATCTCGCCGATGCGTGCGCCAAACTTGACGCCAAGGTGCTCGATGTAGGGTTTATCAAGGCCAATCCCGGCCTGCTCCATCTTCACCAGTACGTCTACCAGAGGCAACTCCAGACGCCGGAAGAGCGTGGCGAGGCGCTCGTTGGTGGCCAGTTGTGGCTCCAGGGCGTGTACCAGGCGCAAGGTCATATCGGCGTCAGCGGCGGCGTAGGGTGTGGCCAGGGCCACTGGCACCTTGTCGAAGGTGATCTGTTTGCTGGCCTTGCCGATGAGCTCCTCAATCGAGGTCATCTCATGGAGAAGCTGGAGTTCGAAGAAGGCCAGATCCTTCAGCCCGACACGTTTGCCCAGCAGGGCCGCCACGATCATCGTGTCGAAGGCGAGGCCGCGCACGGTGATCCCCGCGCCCAGCAGCATCTCGATATCGAACTTGGCGTTGTGGGCGTACGTGGCCTTGTCCGGGTTCTCGAAGAAGGGTTTGAGCGCGGCAATCACCTGCGCGGCGGGAAGTTGCGGCCCCTCGGCGTGGCCAAACGGCACGTACACCGCACTGCCGGGCGCGACGGCGATGGAGATCCCGCAGAGGGCGCTCTGCAAGGGACGCAGGCCGGTCGTTTCGGTGTCGAAGGCGAAGCCAGGGGCGGCATCCAAGGCGCGGACGAGGGATTCGAGCTCGGCATCGGTCGTGACGGCGCGATAGTCGCCGAGGGCGGGCGTGGGCGAAATATCGGTGACGAGGAGTGGAGCCTCGCCAAAGAGCGAGAGTTGCGTTGTCTCGGAGGGAGAGACGGCCCGCCGGGCCGTCTCTCCGTCGGTATCGGGCAAGACGGCCCGGTCGTCGGTATCGGGCAAGACGGCCCATCGGGTCGTCTCTACGTCGGCACCGGGCAGTTTCTTCAGCAGGCCCGATCTCGTCCCCAATTCAAGTTCTTGGAAGAGCCGAATTACCACCGCCCGGTCGTAGTCGTGAACTACGGCGTCGGCGAGGCTCAGGCGCACCGGCGCATCACAAACGATGGTGGCCAATTTCTTGCTAAATACCGCCGCCTCGCGCTGACCATCGAGCAACTTCTGGTAGCGCTGGGGAACCTCGCCCAGATGATCGTAGAGGTTTTCCACCGTGCCAAACTGGTTGAGCAGAGTGATTGCGCCTGCCTCGCCAATGCCCTTCACACCGGGGATATTGTCCGAGCTATCGCCCTTGAGTCCACGCA
>CAIXLU010000649.1 GCA_903920315.1 uncultured Oscillochloris sp. | reverse complement strand
GCGGCCGCCGCCTCGCGCCAGGAGAGACCCTCGTTCATACCCGCCACCAAACGTGCCTTGGCGGCACGGCGGGCGTCACGCGGGAGTTCGATCATCGGTATTGGCATCGTGCCACCTCCATTTCGGGTGCGGATGATGGGGAAAGTGTAGCAGATTATCGGCGGTTAGGCCAGTTCTGTATGCCTGTTGCTGATGCGCGAGACCCTGAGGATAATCCTCACTTGGCGCGAAAGCCCAGGAGTGTTACGAATGGTTCGGGGGAGTCATTATGGTAGCACGGATTCAATCGTTGTGGTTATGATACCTATACCTTGAAGTGCCATTCTCTCGCCATCTCGCGACAGTGAGCAAGAGCCCATTTGGCTCTTGGCCACTTTTGGTGAAAGCGGCAAGGGCATGGCTCTGTAAAGCGGTGTCGCACGAGCAGTTACGCCGATTCTTCGCATTGATCACCAAAAGCGGCCAAGAACCAAAAATAAACCGGCCTTGACAAGGTACTCCAGTTTCCCGTGTTCGGCACCATCATCGGCCCGCTGATGTCGGTACCGTCCAGGGTGAAGTGGAAACTGCCGCCGCTGCCCGGTGCGGTCAGGGCCACCGCCAGCGTGTAGGCTCGCGTGCTGGCGATGTTCACCGTATAGTTCAGCCACTCGCCGGGCTTGTCCCAGCCGAGCATCACCCCGCCGCTGCCATCGGGATTGACCGTCATGAGTCCGATGCTTTCCGTGGGCCGGTAGGTGCCGCCCCGGTTGACGGTGTCGCTGGTGTGGTATGCCACCCCCTCGCCGCCGAGGTCGTAGTTCTCGGCCTGGATGGACGTGCGGGCGGCCACGGTGGTGGGCTGGTACGGCTGGCTGGTGAGCGGCAGCGTCCAGAGGGCCGGACCGTTGACGCCATCGTTCGCGCTGAAGAACAGGTTGGGGCCAGCAGCGGTGATCGTGGTTGGATCCGCACTGTCCACGCCAGGGTTGAGGTCTTGCACCATGCGTGGGCCGGTGTCGTCGCTCACCCACAGTTCGTTGCCGTGAACGCCATCACTGGCGCTGAAGAACAACTGGCCGTTAATGCTGGTGAGGTTGTCGGGCATACTGCTCTCGGGGCCGGGGTTGATGTCGGCCACCATCTGCGTGCCCGCAGCGGTGCCGTCGCTGACCCACAACTCGCGCCCGTGGGCGTCGTCGCTGGCGCTGAAGAACAGCCGGGTGCCGACGGCGGTCAGGTTCGCGGGCGCGGAACTACCGTTGTCGGGCCAGATGTCCTTCACGAGGGTCGAAGTCGCGTATCTGTTGTGTGCCAGCAGCGGTGCCGTTGCTTGTCCAGAGGGTGCAGAGGTTGTTGTTGTAGTAAGCACCGGAATCGACGTCAATAGGGCTCGGGCAGGTGCTAAAAAATACCTGGCTACTGCCCGAGCGAAACACATGAATCCCATTGCTCAGATTGGTCACGGGCAGCGTGCCCGCATCCGTGCCATCGCTCTTCCAGAGCTGGTGACTGGCAGTAAACATGAAATTGCCAGCGAAACTCACCCCCACTAGCGCTGAAAAGGCGGCAAAGGTTCTCGTGATCGGCTTGGTTCCTGCCGAGGTACCGTCGCTCCTCCAGAGCGTAGGGTTAGCGCTGGTGTCGGTGACGACGAAAAAGAGTATGCTGCTCACCGACGTGAGGCTGCTGATCGACGATCCACTCGGGGTCGCAAGCAGGCTCTCACCCCCGCGCAGGCCACGGAGGTTTGCCTCCGAGCCGCCACAGGCGAGCCGAAGTCAGCACTGGCACGCGAGTTCGGCATCAGTCGCGATACCGTGTACACCTATCTGAAGCGCGCGAGATGAATCGAGCTATCCCGCCGCGATAATCAGCGGGTGGCCGTGGAGCGCCTCGCCGCAGAGGAGGAGATCGTGTCTCATGGAGAGCATCGTACGCCGACTCGCGAAGCGGCGGAGTTGGTCGCGGAGATGCTTGGGCTCCCCGTGTTCAGTGATGGATTGATCACCGCCAGATGTCTCTCACATATCTGCGTGCCGAGGTCGGTGCCTCTCTCGTGGTCACATTCATCAGGCACATGCGGAACTACTCGCTTCGCTCAGCGGTGACAGGGCGAGTTTTGCGGTGTTGCGTAAAGAGACATGGGTGGAGCCGGTAATCGAGCGTGGGAGCGCGGGCGACCCGCCCGCACCCGGCGCGCAAGCTGCGTGCGCTCCCAGGGTGCGCTTTGAGATACGCAGCGGTAGCGGCAAGCCTTCGGAAGGCACCGTGAGCCGCAAAGGTGTACGCTGTATCTGCTGCGGCACTGCTGTGCCACTTGACCATGTGCGAAGTGAGGGCCGCGCTGATCGCATGGGTGCCCAGATGATGGCAATTGTTGCTGAGGCAAAGCGAGGCCGGATCTATCTGCCAGCGAGTGAGGAGCACGAGCAGATAGCAGCAAGCGCGCGGCCTGCGTGGGCACCGGAGACAGAACTTGTCTACAACCCACGCTATCTGACACCGCCAAATTACGGCTTTGATGCCTTCGCCAAACTTTTCACACAGCGTCAGCTTGTGGCTCTGACGACCTTCAGTGACCTAGTGGGTGAGGCGCGAGAGCAGGTCATGCGTGATGCAGGTGCTGGGAGTACGACCGTCCCGGTCGCGTTCGGCGACCGGGACGGTCGCGCTCCCGGCTATGCCGATGCGGTAGCGACGTATTTGGGCATTGCCGCAAGTAAATCAGCTGATAGTAACTCAACCATTTGTACTTGGATGTCTGGTATAAAATACGAAGTGGTTCGTACGACTTTCTCCAGGCAGGCATTGTCTATGAATTGGGACTACGCTGAGTCGAGCCCCTTTGCAGAGTCATCTGGTGACTATTTTGAGCAAATCGGGAGGCTAGTAAAAGTTTTTGAAATTGGTATTCCCCATAACTTGACCTGCCCAGGAATGGTTTTTCGCAATACCGCAAAACTCGCCCTGTCACCAGCACAATAACGCTCATGTCACCCTGAGCGAAGCGAAGGGTCTGACAGGAAACCGGGACAGATGCTTCGCTGCGCTCAGCATGACATGACAGGGTGACTTTTGCGGTATTGCCTCTTTACCCTTCTTGGTACTCAGCGCGAAGGAGCGCACCAGGGGCATGTGTGCGCCGCAGGCCGGGTTCGGGCACTGCACCGTGCGCGCCCAGAGCCAGGCGATCACGGTGAGATTTTGGATTTTGGATTGGTGATTTTGGATTTCGGCAGGACTGGCGTGACGGTAGGAGCTATCAGCCTCCTGAATGACTTGCACCTTGGGGTAGAGGTGGCCGATCCGCCGCTCGGCCTCGTCGCGCATCCACTTGCCGTAGTAGCGCACATCGGCGGCCAAGCCAGTCGCGCCCTTCCACTCGATTTTGGATTGGGGATTGGGGATTTTGGATTGGTCGCCCTCAAATCCAAAATCCAAATTCTGCAATCTAAAATCCGGGTTGACCGGCGGCATGTTTGCGAATTTCGGCGGGATCTCAATCAGCGCCTTGTTGATCAGCACCGCGACCGGGTTGAGGTCGGAGGCGTGGGCCTCTAGGCCGAGACGCTGGGCCTCTAGCGGAATCGATCCGCCACCGGCGAAGGGGTCATAGACCGGCGGCGGGTTGCCGCCAGTGGCGGCCATGATCAGCCGGTGGGCGGTAGCCAGCACCCGCTCGTCATTCGTACTCTCCCACTGCACCAGCAACTTGATGAAGCGGAAGAGTCGCTGGCGGCGCTGCCCGGCCAACGATAGTTCCTGCCAATCGAGCAACTCGGGAGCGGGCAGCCGGTCGATCTCGGCCAGCAACTCAGCGGGTACACCCTCCTGATCGGGATCGTCAATCAACGAGGCGAAGAGTACAGCCCGGCAGGCAGCGAGTGGCCGACGTGCCCACCAGAGGTGCAGGGTACTCGGGTGGCCGTGCCGGATGGACTTCTCGCGGGCGGAGGCGATGTTGATGTCGTCCAGCGGCAGAGCGACCTCGATCAGCTTCTTGCGATTTTGGATTTTGGATTGGGGATTTTGGGTTGGGGGCGTATCCATAGTACCTCTGGGGCGGTATAACTTGCGATTTTGGATTTTGGGTTTTGGGTTTTGGATTGGGGGCGTATCCATAGCATCTTAGGCCCAATCCAAAATCCACAATCCACAATCCACAATCCACAATCCACAATCCACAATCCCCAAGGAGCAGCGTGGTGAACGAAATCCAGTTCAAGGCACGGACACGCAAGCTTGGCCTCAATGTAATCACTATCGTCGAAAGCTTATCACACGGACAGACCGCGAACATCCTCGGGAGACAATTGTTGCGTTCAGCGACATCAGTTGGCGCAAACTACCGCGCCGCATGTCGCGCCCAGTCAACGGCAGCAATGATCGCCAAGCTTTCGATTGTCGAAGAGGAGGCTGATGAGACTATGTACTGGCTCGAAATGCTCGCTGATACAGGACTCGCCGCCCACGAACTGATCCAGCCGGTACTGTCCGAAGCTAATGCCATCACTGCTATGACGGTCGCCTCCATCAAGACCCTTCGCACAAAGCTACGGCGCTGATGTGATTTTAGATTGTAGATTGTGGGTTTTGGATTTGCGACAATCTACAATCCACAATCTACAATCCACAATCTACAATCCACAATCTACAATCCACAATCCACAATCCACAATCTACAATCCACAATCTACAATCCACAATCTACAATCCACAATCTACAATCCACAATCTACAATCCACAATCTACAATCCACAATCTACAATCCACAATCTACAAT
>CAIXLU010000648.1 GCA_903920315.1 uncultured Oscillochloris sp. | reverse complement strand
GCACGACCTCACCGATAATGTTACCCGAGTGTAAAGCATTTCTTCGTAGAATAGCTCATATAGGCTGTTATTCATAAGAATCTCAACGGAGAGTCGAGACCATCATTGTGTTAATCTGAATTCTATGTGTCACATAGCAACCCCTATGTGACACATACGCCCGTTCGTACCGTGTTCGCACGGCGTTCGCGGTGTTCGCGAACACCCCACTCCCCGTTCGCGAACGGCATGAACGCCTCTTGCAGAGCGGCCCCCGTATCACGAGGGGGCCATCGCTTTCCCATGCCGCGCGAAAGATTTTTTCATCCCTCGTCCAGATAGTCTTTGAGTACCCCTCCGATGTCCGAGAGGCGTATCTGGGTAAAAACCTGTGCCTCAATCTGGCGGATGCGCTCGCGGGAGAGGCCCATGATCTGCCCCACCTCTTCCAGTGTGCGGAACTGCCCGTCGGCGAGGCCGTACCGGAGAACCAGCACCCGCCGATTGCGCTCGGTGAGTAGATCGAGGGCGAGGGCAATCTCGTGTCTCAACATCTGCGTGGTCGCGATGGTTTCTCCCTCCCTCTCCGAGGACGCAGGAATAAAATCCCCTAAGGTGCTTGTTCCCTTCTCGCCCACTGGGGTCGCGAGTGACCGGGGGGCTTGCGCGATCATCCGCAGCGTGTGGATATTCTCCTCCGTGGTGTGAAGGGTCAGGGCCAGTTCGCTCTCGTGGGGTTCGCGTCCGAGGCTCTGGGTCAACCGGGAGTGGGCCTTCCTGATACGGCGAACCTCGTCGTCCACATGCACCGGCAGCCGGATCAGCCGACCGGTGTTGGCTAAGGCCCGGGAGATCATCTGCCGCACCCAGCGGGTCGCGTAGGTTGAGAATTTGTAGCCCAACTCTCCATCAAATTTCTCAATCGCCCGCATGAGACCGATATTCCCTTCCTGGATGAGATCCAAGAAGTCCAGACCCCGGTTCTGAAAATGCTTGGCAATGTTCACCACGAGCCGAAGGTTCGCGGCCGCCATCTGGTGTCGCGCCTCCTGCGCGAGGGCGATGGAGTGACGGAGCCTCAGCGCCTCCGGACTCTCCGCAGGGAGAGTGTTCAGTTTGTTGGCGGCGTCCACACCGATCTGGATCGTCTGCGCAAGACGACGCTCCTGATCGCGGTTAATCCGTGGCTGATGCGACACCTCCCGTAAATACGCGTCAAGACTATCGCTGTGCCACGTATCAAGGACATCATCCGGTATCGGGATAGCGAGACGATCCTCGTCGTCATCGGCGTCTTCCCCCTCCGCGACGATCCGCACACCGAGATGGTCGAGCAACTCCGTGAGGTGTCTCTCATCATCGATCGTGTCTGTCTGCTGACGGAACGCCTCCTCGCTCATCCATCCGCGCTGAAGGGCGGTCAGGAGGGAGATACTCGCCGGGTGGACGGACATGAGCAGCGATTCCATCCGCTCGTGGGCGAGGGGGGAGAGGCGATCCTGACACCGCAGGTAGGCGATAAGCAGCAGACCTTTGCGCTGGTCGACGATCCGGGTGAGCACCGTTCGGGGATTCCCCTGGCCCCGCAGCATGCGTTCGTAGGTCGCATCATCCTCGGCGAGGAGCGCGATCGCGTGAATGACATCCTCCCCGTCATCCGGTTGTACGTGTGCGAGAACCCGCATGGCGCGCCGCACCGCGTTGGTATCCTGATGCCTGAGAAGGGCCGTTAATGCGGAGCGAATCGACGGAGGTTCGGGTCTGTCCCCGCTCAGCGTTATGTCGGAGCTGGTCGTTGACCGAGGGGCCGGACGCTGCGGTTTCCCCCTCCTTCCCTCGGTTTCGACATCCAGATGGACACGATACCGCCCTGGGGGGACATCGTGCCGACGGATCTCCCATGTGGAGGTGGGGGCATCTGTCTCCGGTAGGGGGAAGGAGATCGGCTCATCCCACGGCCGCCAGAGGGGCCAGAGGCGAACGACGCACTCCCGCAGGGGATAATCGCCGTGCCAGGTGAGGCACAGGGTCCCGTGGTCGGAGTCGTCCTCGACCTGGATCTGAAGATCGCGGATGTCCCGGTCCTGCACGCCACGATGAGGGACGACCGATCTCATTCCGGTCGGAGACGCGGGTGGGTCGCCCTCCGCGTTGAACGGCACATGTGCGGAGGTGAGCGCAGCACGGCGGACGCGACGGGAGTCAATCGCATCGTGGAGCCAGACGTTTTTTCCATGCGGCAGGGTGTCCGGCGTTCCGCGTGTGTCTCGATGCATCAGAATCACGATTCTTACGCCACGTCATGGAGTGGCCCTGGGGTGTGTGCGTACGCATGCACCACCTCCTCCGCGATAGAACACCTGAGATGCATTATAGATCATGAGGATGTGTGGAGCCGTGATCATAGGGTCACAGAGAACAGTCCGATGCGGCGGATGGTCGGCACGAAATCACCGCGCCACCCCCAGAGGTCGGCGCGGTGATTCGTGGTGGTGGTCGCGTGCGGAGCAGGAGAAGGGGAGATGACGGCGGAATCACGGCTTTGTGCGCCGCCGAGGGGGTGCGACGGTACCGAGCAATACCGCAAGCCCCAGTTCATCATCGGACATGGCGAGAAGGGTCTCAATCGTATGGAGCCGGAGGTACGCCGCGAGGTCAAGGATCGTGGTGATGGTCGTACGCAACGTCGCGAGGCGTTCCTCACACGCGACAACCTCCGCCCGCTGGGCAGAGGTGAGCGACACGGCCTGCCAACGCGTCAGTTGCTCCGCGTAGAGCCAGAGATCGGATTGTTGTTGGGTATAGGACGCGATCACCCGATCCACCGTCTGATTATCGAGGACGTGCGGTCGGTCTTCGGCCTGCCGAAGATGGCCAAGCTGTTCGGTGGCACTCTCGGCCATACCCGTGATGGCCCATGCAATCACAGGTAACTGCGAAATCGGGTGCCATGTGGGAGGGGGAAGGGGGTCAGACATCTTGACCTCCGATCTGACGCGCACCACGCAGTGGAACGCGGGTTGTGTCTCCAAAGAACACATGCTATGCGGCGGGCGGCGGCGGCGGTGGCGGCGGACGCTGCGCCTTCGGGAGCTGTTTCGTCGTGCAGGTGGTGCAGAAAACGGTCAGCACCTGATACTGCGCATCCCAGAACTGAATTCCCTCGCAAATGAGT
>CAIXLU010000647.1 GCA_903920315.1 uncultured Oscillochloris sp. | reverse complement strand
ACCCGTCAGGAGACTGACGGCTACTTCAATATCTGGCGTGGCGACCGCTACGACCCAGCGGGGATCGTCAAGGGTCTGGCAATTGCCAATGCGGCTGAGATTGTGCGCCGCGCTGGCTGTGCCAATTTTTATGTAGATGCTGGCGGCGATATTGAGGCGGCGGGGCGCAACGCCGAGGGCCAGCCCTGGCGCGTCGGTATCCGCAACCCCTTTGACATTCGCCAGATCGTCAAGGTTCTGGCCATCAGCGATTGTGGACTGGCTACCTCCGGCACCTACATTCGCGGCCAGCACGTCTACAACCCCTACATGCCGGGGCAACCGATTACGGACATCGTCAGCCTGACCGTGATCGGCCCGAATGTCTACGAGGCGGATCGTTTCGCCACCGCCGCCTTCGCGATGGGCCGATACGGGATCATGTTCATCGAACAGCTTGCTGATTTCGAGGGCTATATGATTGACGCGAATGGTCAGGCCACGCCCACCAGTGGTTTTGGGAGGTATGTCATTTCATGATCGCGCTCATTGATCGGATGCTCAACCGGGTTACGATGTACCGGTTGGTCCTCTACTACCTCATGTTCCTGATCGGCGTCGCGACAATCCTCTCCTTTGGCGGTGTCCTCAGCTACGACCCCTTCGCGATCCTGTTTAGTGTCAGCTTTCTAATTACCGTCTGCTGGACGAGCAACCGGCTGCTGGCCTGGGCCTTTGGAGTCTCCTCCGCCAGCGACTCAACCTACATCACGATACTCATCCTGGCCCTGATCATCACGCCGATTGAGGGCTATGGCGATCTGTGGTTCCTGGGCTGGGCCGGGGCGTTGGCGATGGCCTCGAAGTACCTGCTGGCGATCAACCGTAAGCATCTATTCAACCCGGCGGCGGCAGCGGTAGCGATTACCTACCTGACGGTGAACCAGTCGGCGAGTTGGTGGGTGGGCAACCCGGTGCTGCTGCCCTTTGTGCTGATCGGCGGTCTGCTGATCGTGCGTAAGATCCACCGGGGCGCGATGGTGGCAACCTTCCTGACGGCGGCGGTGGTGTCTACACTGTTGCTCAGCGTCGTTGGTGGCGAGAATCCGGCGACCACGCTCTGGAAATCGCTGATCTACGCGCCGCTCTTCTTCTTCGCCTTTGTTTTTGTCACCGAGCCGCTTACCACGCCGCCCACGCGCCGCTGGCAGATGATCTATGGCGGGCTAGTAGGATTGCTCTCGGCTCCGCAGGTTCACCTGGGCAGCTTCTACATTACCCCCGAACTGGCCATACTGGTCGGTAACCTGCTGGCGTATCTCGTCAGCCCCAAAGCCCGGCTGGTGCTGCGGCTCAAGGAGAAGATCCAGCTCTCGCCCGACATCTACGATTTTGTCTTTCAGCCAGTGGGGCGATTGGCCTTCGCCCCCGGCCAGTACATGGAGTGGACGCTTAACCACCGTGAGCCGGACAACCGGGGTAATCGGCGTTACTTCACCCTGGCATCCGCACCCAGCGAGGATGAGATCCGTATCGGGGTGAAGTTCTACCAGCAGTCGAGCAGCTACAAGCGGGCGATGCTGGCGATGAAGGGCGGCAGCCAGATTATGGCCGGCCAGATTGCCGGCGACTTTACGCTGCCCAATGACCAAACCCAGAGGTGCGTCATGATCGCGGGCGGCGTCGGCATCACCCCCTTCCGCAGCATGATCAAGCACCTGCTCGATACCGGCCAGCGCCGGCCAATCACCCTGCTCTTCAGCAACCGCACCCCGCGTGATATTGTCTATCAGGATGTCTTCGACCGCGCCCGCGAGGAGCTAGGCATGAAGATTATCTACACCGTGACCGATAAGAGCAAGGCTCCGGCGAACTGGAAGGGCCAGGTCGGTCGGATCACCCCACAGCTCATCCAGGCCGAGGTTCCCGATTACCAGCAGTGTATCTTCTACCTCTCCGGCCCCCCCGGTATGGTAGACTCCTTCAAGGAGACGCTGCGTGAGTTAAAGGTGCGCAGTTCACAGGTACGCACAGACTTCTTTTCGGGGCTGGCGTAGGAATCCTCCCTCCTGCCTCCTGGAACACAGCAACATGACAACAGTCCTGATCATTGACGATGACGGGCGGCTGACTGGCCCTATGCGCTTTCAACTGGAGGCGCAGGGCTTCGCTGTGCTGGTGGCGGGAGATGGGACATCGGGACTGCGGGCGGCTTACACCGAGCGGCCCGATCTGATCTTGCTCGATATTATGCTGCCCGGCATGGACGGCTGGCAGGTCTGCCAGGAGATCCGCCGCTTCTCGCAGGTGCCGATCATTATGCTCAGCGCCCTGGGGATGGAAGTGGATCGCATCCGTGGGCTGGAGCTTGGTGCGGACGATTACCTGACCAAGCCCTTCGCCTTCCAGGAACTGCTGGCCCACATCCGCTCGATCTTGCGCCGCGTGCAGTGGGATCAGGCCCAGATCCCCGATAGCCAACTGACCATTGGGCGTATCCGCCTGAATCTGGCGGCCCACCGGGCCTATAAGGACGATGTTAAGCTGACGTTGCGGAACAAAGAGTACGAGTTACTGTCCATGCTTATGCAGCAGGCGGGCACAGTCCTCACCCGTGAGCAACTCTTCGCCCAGATCTGGGATACCGACTGGCTTGGCGATACGCGCACCCTGGACGTGCATATCCGCTGGCTGCGCCAGAAGATCGAGGACGATCCCTCGCTGCCACAGTATATCCAGACGGTGCGCAATGTCGGCTACCGATTTGCCAGCGCGAAAGAAGTCGTGTGGTAAACCTCTTCCGCTCCCTGCGCGGACAGCTCTCGGCTACGATTATCAGCATCCTGGCTCTCGGGCTGGGGCTGCTGCTGTTGATGGCTGGCACCCAGATGGCCCGGATGACGCTGGATTCCTTCACCCACGAGCAGCAGGTAACGGCCCTACTGCTGGCCAATACCTTCTCTGAGACGATGGAGCAGCCCCAGGCCGCGCAGATTATGGCCCTCTGGTCGGCGCACCGCGACCAGTGGCGGCGCGAGTTGCCCGCCGACACTAATCTGAGCATCTTCGATACATCCGGCACACTGCTGGCCAGCAGTGCTACTGGCGATGTGACGCTTACGGTGAGCATGGCGGGGCTGCTGGCGGGTGATGTGGTAAGCCACCGCAGCGGCGAGCGGCTCACCACTGCGGTGCCGGTACATAACGAAGAGCGCGGGGTTCTGGGTGTCCTCCAGATCGACTCGTCCCTGGCCCCCATGCAGACGCAGCTCTGGGAGCGTTGGCTGGCCCTGATCGGTGTAACTATCGCAACCCTGCTGCTCACCCTAGTGATCACGCTCTGGCTGGCTGCCCAGATGACTCGGCCCCTGGCCGAGTTGCGCGGGGTCGCCGAGCAGATGTCCGAGGGTCGTCTGGATGCGCGGGTGGAGATTGACGACAGCGTAAGCGAACTGGCCTCGCTGGGGACGATGTTCAACCACATGGCCGGGCGAGTCGAGACGATGATCCAGGAACAGCGCGACTTTGTGGCCAACGCCTCGCACGAACTGCGGGCACCCTTGGCGGCGATGAAGCTGCGCGCAGAGATCCTAGCCTCGCAGAAGGTGAGCGACGAACAGGCCAGGGAGTACGCCAGCGAGATCAATGAGGAAGTCAGCCAATTGGCGGATCTGGTAGGCGATTTGCTCCAGCTCTCGCGGGCCGAGAGCGGCGTGTTCAATCCGCCCCAGTACCCGCTATCGGTGGCCGATGAACTGGCTATCTGTGTGCGCTCGGCTCGCCTGCGGGCCGCCGAGCGCGGCCAGCAGATCACGGTGGAGATTGCAGCGCACATCCCCGACGCCTATATTGCCCCCAGCGATCTGGCGATTATGGTCGGCAACCTGCTTGATAACGCGATCAAGTATAGCCCCCAGGGCGGCACGATCCGCCTGGGCGCGGAATGGCATGACGGCCATCTGGAGATTGTCGTCAGCGATAACGGTATTGGCATTCCCCCCGGAGATATTTCCCGCGTCAACGAACGTTTCTTCCGCGTGGATCGCGCCCACACCCGCAGCGTCCCCGGCTCTGGCCTTGGCCTCGCCCTCGTGACCGCCGTGGCCCGTCAGTACGGTGGCGAGCTACAAATCCGCAGCAGCGGCGTGCCCGGTGAGGGCACCCAGGCCCGGCTGTTGCTTATAGAAACAGCCCGTAAAACCCGGGAGCTTTAGCCCTGGGATATAAGGGCTTCGTCCGCTTGAGCGGCTTTAGCTGTAGCTTCGGCATAGGGCTTCCTCGTGCCACAAACCGCTTGTAGTAGAACGAATAATCGGATATACTGCCACCTCAGACGTAGGCGTTTGTGGCCTTGCGAAAACCAAACTGGTCACAATCGCTCTGCTGGTAGACATGTCGCGGCGGGAGACGCCGAGACACAAAACGCCTGTGGAGACTCGGTAAGTCCAATCGTCACGGTTGGTGCGGGTCGATGAAGCAGGAAGCCCACGAGCTTTAGAGACTGCTGAAAAAGTCCGGCCTTCAGCAGGTGAATCTATGGGTACACGCATCCAACATACGAATCTCGTCTGCGCCCACCGCCTAAGTCGGTGCCTATCCCCGTGCGGAAGGTATATTTCCCGCCCGTATCCACCCCGTGTCGGATGCGACGCATCGTTGTCTTGCCGCTGGGACACGTCAGGGTTCCCTGCTGTGGATCATGGACAAACTCCACCGCCGTGAAAGAGGGCGTGGACTTCTCACGAACGGGTGGCACGACCACCTCCCGATTCCGCTCCCGCAGCATCTCGCCACGAAATCCGGCTTTATCAATCGACAGGGTCTGCACGTCATTACCGTGGACGGCTTCTTCGTGGCGAATCAAGGCGCTGGCATCAGCGGCTTCATCGCCATTGGCGGGCAACACATCCAATGCGGTAATGATCTGGCTATCCGCATCCATCGCCACATCGAGCAGGTAGCCCGTGAAGAAGTTGCCATGCATGCCCCGCCGCGCATCGGGGTCGTGGATGCTGACGATGTAATCACCCCCGTCGGGGTCGTCCCGATCCGCAAGGATGTGGTGGGCCAGCGCCAGCGCATCCGCAAATGCACGCCGATCCGTGGGCGCTGGCTCCGGCAACGGCCCCACGTCAGCACTGACCTGATCGACCCACCCCACGATCTGGCGCAGATGGACAACCCACGGGAGCAGGCGTTCCTCTTCCGTAAAGCGTTCGCGCAACTCCCTGCATGGGTGCGTGCCCAGTCGCGTGTGGCATACCGTCTGTATCTGCTCCCGCAGCTACCTACCCCCCCATTGCTCGGCTTCGGCGATGAAGTCTGCGAAATCGCTCAGCAGATCGCCAATGCTCTGGTGGACAATGGCGTAGTCAATATCTTCGTACATGTGTACGAGAATGTTGCGCATCCCCGCCGCGAGCTGGAGTCGATCAGCAAGCTCGATACTGAGCAGTCCGTTTTGTCCCGCGAGCTTGAACGCTTCACGATAGGAACAGGGTTGCATGCCGCGCTCGGCAAGGATGTGAAAGAGGAGATCGCTGGCAACGCCGACCAGCAGCTCAATAATGCGCTCGACTGCGTAGTGCTGCGCCTCGATCTCGGCCTGGCTTGCACCCGCAAAGGCGCGCAGGTCGTGCAGAAGACGGCGCAGGTAGACCAGCTTGCGCAGCAGCACGTCACGAGGCATGGTGGCGAACCTCCTCAGCAAAGCGGCGCAGGGATTCGGCTAGACCCCGGCGAAATGGCAGGGCGTCGTTGTAGAGATGCCAGCGCCTAGCTCGCTCCGCCGCCCAGAGGCCGGGTTGCGCTTCGTAGATCAGGTGCCCGCCACGTGCAATCTCCCATCCCAACACGGGTTCGGTGGTAGCTGTTAGCAATACAATGTCTACTTCTCCGTGAAGCAGATCTTCCAGGGCGACCTGCCACGCGAGTCTGGGCAATGGTGTTGGGGTGGCGATGATGGCGAGATCATAGTCGCTCTCGGGACGGGCGCTGTTATTCGCCCGTGAGCCGAAAAGTACGCAGAGCGCCACATCTGACTGGATACACCAGTCGGTTAAGCGTTCTCGGTATGCCTCGCTAATGCCGCGCTCGGTCATCGCTGGTCTTCTCTCTCTGCTTACTGTTACTGCCCCAGGGCTGATGCACAGTCCTGCCACCGTATCGCCGTGGGGCTAAAGCCCTCGGCTCTTGGCCGCGAAGGCCGCCTGCGCGGCCTATCCGAGTCCGCGCAGGCGGGCTTCGCAGAATCTAGCCGAGGGCTTTAGCCCCAATACCTTTCAAATAAGCAGATCTCGCCCCCTCACCCCCAGCCCCTCTCCCGCACGCGGGAGAGGGGCTGGGGGGTGAGGGCTGAGCGGCGGCAGACCCCTTATTTGAAAGGTATTGGCTTTAGCCCCCACGGCGACCGGGCTCCTGAGGATTAATAGCACTGCCTACTGCCCTACAGCACCCTCTACAATGATGGGCGTAAAGCCGATGGTTAGGTTCTGGCCGACGGGCGATGAGTCTCCAGAGAGGGTGTAGACGGTCTGTGACCCGGTGGGAGGGGCTATTGTGGCGCTGCTGGCGTCGTTCGTCCAGTAGATGGTGTAGCTGCGGTCGCCTCGGCGGAAGTTGTGGTACTCGATGTTGCCCTCGATCCCGCCGGTGACATACGCCGCACCGCTGAGTGTGCGTGTGAGGAAGACGAGGGTTCGGTAGGCGGTACGCGGCTGCTGTGCGGCGTCGAGCAACCCGCCTTCTTGCCAACCTGGGCCGTTGAGGGTGTACCAGAGTGCGCCCACAAGGTGACTGGCTGAACTGCGGGCGTAGAGTCGCACGAGGTAGTTGGCCTGATCGTTGTAGAATCCGCCGGGGCCGCATGACGGATCGCTGTGGTAGCAGAGGAGTCCGCCCTCGTCCATGAGGACGGGCTTCGCAATACCGTAGCGGGTCATAACGTCGCGCAGGAATTGAAGTTTGCCGATCAGCAGTCCGCCTCGGTGAGTCCAGTTGGGGTGCAGGGTGTCCCAGTCAATCTGTTTGGGTTGCCAGTAGGCGTAGGCGTGGTAGGCCACAGTGTCGAAGAAGTCGCCGCCACCGGCTTGGAGGATGCCCTCGAAGAATGGCCCTGAGGGGCAGGGTTGGGTGGGGGCGTAGGATGGATCGCAGTTGAGCAACAGTCCGCCGAGAACGACGTTGGCTTGGGGATCGGCTGCTTTGATGGCCGGGTAGGCTGCCTTGAGCATCGCAGCATAGGCGGCTCCCCCATAGTCGGCCCGCTGCGCATCGCCCCAGCAGCCGAAGACCGCATCGCCGCCGACCAGATTAACATCAATGTCAGGTTCGTTGCCGAGTTCCCAGGTGTGTACGTTGTAGGGCGGTTGACTGTAGCGGGTGACAAGATCGCCCATAAAGGCGGCGAATGCGGGAAGTGAGTCAGCCTTGATCGCACCGCATGCGCTGCTCGTTACCTGTCTGGCCCACGCGGGTGTGCTGCGTACAATCACCATCGGGGCACCACCGGCGGCACTGATTGTGGCAAGTTCGCTATCAACGCTGGCGAGACTTGTCCACGTGCGCTGTCCCTGGGTTGGCTCGACCTCTGACCAGAGGATGCCGTTATAGCGAACCGGGCGAGTGCCGAGTTCGCCGAGTTGCCCCGCGACGTGGGCAACGCTGTCGCGGTTGACCTCTACGCCGAAGACGGTGGGCGGGGAAATGGTAGGGGCGGGGGCGGTGCGCAGTTCGTTGCCGAGGAGTCCGAGCAGCACTTTGTAGTCGTTCGGGTTGCTGGGGTGCCACTCGAAGCGGGCACGCTCGAACCACTGGGTGATGAACGGCTCACCGTTGGCTGAAAGCTCGACCTTGGCTGCAGTGAGGGGCAGGCCGAAAAGCGCCAGGGAGCGCTGGTAAGCGTTCAGGCTGCTGATGCGCAGACCGTGGCTCTCCCAGTAGCGACGAAACCCCAAACCCTTACCCTGATCACACACATTATGTCGTGTCTCGACGAACCAGAGGCAGCCATCCTGTGGGCCAGACTCAGCCGGCTCGGCGGTCGGGTCGCGCCCGATCTGGGCCAATCGCTCGGCACCCATCCGTCCAAGCTGTACCTGATAGGCGAGCGGCGCATCGGGGTGAGACTCAAGACGATTGCGCTCTGTCCACTGGAGGTACAACGGTGCCACCGTGGGTTCAGGCCTGCCCAGTTCGCGTGGGCCAATAGGATAACCAAAGACGGGCAATCCGCCGTTGCTCTGCCAGTAACTAGCAAACTGCGTCGCAATGCAGTTCGTAATACCGGGAACATTGGGGAAACAGACTTCGGCTTTGGCATGGACATCTGATGTCCCGGTGGAGATGCTCAGTGTAAGTACGAGCAGAGTCAGCACGAGTAAGGCACGCATAGGCGGAGATTCCTTGTTAGGCAGGTTTCAGGTTTCAGGTTTCAGGTTTCAGGTTTCAGGTTTCAGGTTTCAGGTTTCAGGTTTCAGGTTTCAGGTT
>CAIXLU010000646.1 GCA_903920315.1 uncultured Oscillochloris sp. | reverse complement strand
CCGGTCGCCCCGGCCCCCGCGCCAACGCCTGTGGCGGCCCCCGTAGGGGCGTCTCGCGAGACGCCCCTACCGGTGTCTCCGGCATCCGACCCGGTCACGGAGAAGGTGCTGTCCATCATCGCCGACAAGACCGGCTACCCTGCCGAGATGCTGGACGTTGACCTCGACCTGGAGGCCGACCTGGGCGTGGATACGGTCAAACAGGCGGAGACCTTTGTGGCGGTACGCGAGGCATTCGACATCCCACGCCCCGACAGCATGGCCCTGCGCGATTACCCCACCCTGCGGCATGTGATCAATTTCGTCTACACATCGCGCCCCGAACTGGTGCCGACGGCGACCCCCGCGCCGGTTGCTACGGCCCCTGCGGCGTCTGCGCCCGCGCCCGTAGGGGCGTCTCGCGAGACGCCCCTACCGACCCCCGCATCCGACCCGGTCACGGAGAAGGTGCTGGCGATCATCGCCGAGAAGACCGGCTACCCGACTGAGATGCTGGATCTCGATCTCGACCTAGAGGCCGACCTGGGCGTGGATACGGTCAAGCAGGCGGAGACGTTTGTGGCGGTGCGCGAGGCATTCGACATCCCACGCCCCGACAGCATGGCCCTGCGCGACTACCCCACCCTGCGGCATGTGATCAACTTCGTCTACACATCCCGCCCGGAACTGGTGCCGACGGTGGCCCCCGCGCCGGTTGCTACGGCTCCTGCGGCGTCTGCGCCCGCGCCCGTAGGGGCGTCTCGCGAGACGCCCCTACCGGTGTCCCCGGCATCCGACCTGGTCACAGAGAAGGTGCTGTCAATCATCGCCGACAAGACCGGCTACCCGACTGAGATGCTGGATCTCGACCTCGACCTGGAGGCCGACCTGGGTGTGGATACGGTTAAGCAGGCGGAGACGTTTGTGGCGGTGCGTGAGGCATTCGACATCCCGCGCCCCGATAGCATGGCCCTGCGCGACTACCCCACCCTGCGCCATGTGATCAATTTCGTCTACATATCGCGCCCGGAGTTGAAGGTGGCCGGGGCGGTTGCGGCGGCCCCCGTAGGGGCGTCTCGCGAGACGCCCCTACACGAGACGCCCCTACACGAGACGCCCCTACCGCCTGCCGAGTCGGCGTCCTCAACCTACGACATCGCTGGTGCCGACCTCGCGCCGCGCCGCGTGCCCACCCCGGTGCTGCGCCCGCCACTCGATCTCTGCAAGCCTACCGGCGCACTCTTAGAGGCAGGTAGCCGGGTTATCGTGATGATGGATCACGGCGGCGTCGGCAAGTCCCTGGTTGGTCGGCTTCAGAAGCGCGGCGTGACTACGCTTGTGTTTGAGGAGCCGCCCACGACTGAGGAGCTGAACGAGCGCCTGACGACCTGGCTGGCCGAAGGGCCAATCCAGGGTGTCTACTGGCTACCGGCCCTCGATGCGGAGCCAGAGCTGACCTCCCTCGACCTGGCGGATTTCCGCGAAGCCACCCGCGTGCGGGTCAAGAGTCTGTTCCTGACCTTGCGCACGCTCTACGAGCAGTTCAAGGGGCCGGAGAACTTCCTGGTCTCGGCCACGCGCCTCGGTGGCCTGCACGGCTACGGCGACGAGGGTGCCAGCGCCCCCTTGGGCGGCGGTGTCACCGGCATCACCAAGGCATTTAAGCGTGAGCGGATCGAGATCACCGTGAAGGCGGTGGATTTCGAGGTGGGACGGAAGACCGCCGAGCCTGCGGATCTCCTGATCGCGGAGACTCTCTTCGACCCCGGTGTGGTCGAGGTGGGCTACCACGACGGGATGCGCTTCAGTATCACCCTGCTTGAGCAGCCGGCTGCTGATGGTCAGCCCGGTATGGAACTGAACCACGAGAGCGTTTTCGTTGTCACCGGAGCGGCCGGCGGCATCACCAGCGCGATAGTGGCTGACCTAGCGGCGGCCAGCGGCGGTACGTTCTACCTGCTCGATCTGACGCCCACGCCCGACCCGACTGACCCGCAGATCGCTCTGTTCCGCCGCGACCGTGAGGCGCTCAAGCTCAGCCTGATCGAGGAACTGAAGGCAGCGGGCGAGCGGCCCACGCCGGTGCAGATTGACCGGCGGCTGGCCGGGATCGAGCGCGCTGATGTGGCCCTGCGGGCGATTGAGGCTGTCACCGCTGCCGGTGGCACGCCCCACTACCGCAGCGTCAACCTGCTCGACGGCCCATCCGTGGCCGCCGTGATCGCCGAGGTGGTTGAGCGCCACGCCAAGATTGACGTGCTGCTGCACGCGGGCGGCATCGAGATCAGCAAAACCATGCCCTCGAAGGAGCCGCGTGAGTTCGACATGGTCTTCGACATCAAGGCCGACGGATTCTTCAGCATCCTCAAGGCGGCTGATACTATTCCGATTGGGGCCACGGTGGTCTTTAGCTCGGTGGCGGGCCGCTTCGGCAACAGCGGGCAGCCCGACTACAGCGCGGCCAACGATCTGCTCTGCAAGATCAGTAGTTCGTTGCGTCGGACACGCCCAGATACGCGGGGTATCGCGATTGATTGGACAGCCTGGGGCGGTATCGGTATGGCGACCCGAGGCTCCATCCCCAAGATCATGGCGGCTGCCGGGATTGATATGCTGCCGCCCGAGGTGGGCATCCCCACCATCCGCCGCGAACTGACCGTTGGCGGGACACGCGGCGAAATCCTGGTGGGCATCCAACTCGGCATCCTCACCGCCGAGCTTGACCCGCAGGGCGGGATTGATCGCGAGCGAGTCGCGCAGGCTCTCGCTGCCCGTGAGCAGCCCCTGGTGATGATCGGCGCGCTCACGTCGGCCAACCTCTACGGCGGGATCGAAGCCGAGACCATTCAGGATCCGACGGTTCAGCCCTTCCTCTACGACCACAGGATTGATGGCACGGCGGTGCTGCCAGGTGTGATGGGCACCGAGGCATTCGCCGAACTGGTGAGCCTGCTGGCCCCTGGCTATCAGGTCGCGCAGATTGACCGCGACCGCTTCTCTAGCCCGTTCAAGTTCTACCGCGACCAGCCACGCACGCTTCACCTGAGCGCGATTATCCGCCCACAGGCCAACGGCGAACTGCTTGCCCACACGGAGTTGCGCTCAGTCCTCAAGCCACCGACGCCCGGCCTGCCTGAGCATGTCACTTTGCACTTTAGCGCCGATTTGCGGCTGACCCGTGCGCCGCTAACCACGCCCGAACTGGCCCAACTCTGGCCCTTGTCCGACTCGGCCCGCACCATCGAGGCGCCCGAGATCTACAGCATCTACTTCCACGGTCCGGCCTACCAAGTGCTCGACAAGGTGCTGCTCGATGAGACCCGCGCCATCGGGGTGATGTCCATCCAGCGCCCGCCCGCGATCAGCCCGCCCAATGCCGCCACCATCGTTGACCCGCTGCTGATTGAACTCTGCTTCCAGACCGCCGGGATCTGGCAGGCTGCCCGCGAGGGGGTACTCGCACTGCCCGCTGAGGTCACATCGTTGGCTGTCTACAAGCCTATGCCCGCCCCCGGCGAACCGCCGCTCTTCGCCGTCATTATCCCGGACGGCGACGGCGGCTTCGATGCCCAGGTGCGTGACGAGGCCGGTGAGGTTTACGTGGTGCTACGGGGCTACCATACGGTGGCCCTATCGGGTCAAGTGACGATCTAGCTTTTTATCAGGCTTGGACGGCGCAACCGCCCAAGCCTGATAAAAGATTTAAGCAGTAGAGCAGAAGTAACGCTGTCATGTCATGCTGAGCGCAGCGAAGCATCTTTCCCGACCCGCTAATAGACCCTTCGCTTCGCTCAGGGTGACATGGGCATTGGATCTGAACTCACAGCGTTACTTCTGCGGTATTGCAATTTAAGGATGTGGGGGAGGCATAGTCGTTCCCACATCCCCCCCCTCAACTATGATCCACTGGCTAATTGTTGAGCGCCGAAATTGTCCGCCGCCACAGTGCGTACTCGGCCCAGAGGAGCGCGCTTATTACAAGGATTTGCACACCGAGAAGCGGCAGCAGGACTGGCTGCTCGGTCGCGTTGCGGCGAAGCGGCTGGTGCTATGGCACCTGGGTCGGCGCGGCGCGGCGCTGCCACTGACCGCAATCAGGGTAATCGGCGACCCCGATGGTGCCCCGCGAGTTGCACCGGCGGGGCTGGCCTTGGCAGATCCCGCTCTCTGTGCAGAGATCTCCGCTCTGTGCATCAGCATTAGCCACACCGAGGATCATTCGCTCTGTGCGCTGATCACCGGTACCCAATCTACAATCCGCAATCTGCCATCTGCCATCTCCCTTGGGGCCGACATTGAGCAGATTACGTCGCGAGGACAGGGATTTGCGTCCGCCTACTACACATCAGCCGAGATGGCCCTCCTGGATTCAGCACCGATTGAGCGGTACGACATGCTCTCCACAGCGATCTGGAGTGCGAAGGAGGCACTGCTCAAGTTCACACGGCACGGGCTGAGGGTTGATACACGGACAGTGACGTGCCTGCCCGTTCCGCCCGAGCGGGACGGATGGGCGCCGGTTGCGATCATCACCGAACTGACCGGTGCGCCGGTTGTTGGCTGGTGGCGAGTTTACGGTGACTGTGTGATAACGATTGCTGCGCACGCTGGGCGAACGGGAACCATGGGGGCAGAAACTCCTCCTGATTCTTGTCCGGCCTGCTCAGATTGAGGCAGAAACATGCAGGACTATATCAACAGATTGCGAACGCTGAAGGCGGAGGCCGCTGGATCGGCCAAGGATGCCGAAGCGCAGCATAAGCGCGGTCGGCTGACTGCACGGGAGCGGATCGATCTCCTTTTTGACCCAGGTAGCTTTAACGAGATTGATACGCTAGTGACGCCGCGCTACGATAGCTATATGGGCGGGAAAGGTTCGCGCCTGGGCGATGGTGTGATCACCGGGTTTGGCCTCGTGCATGGCCGCCAGGTCTTCGCCGCCGCCCAGGACGCCACCGTGATGGGCGGCTCCCTCGGCGAGATGCACGCCAACAAGATCGTCAAGGCCATGAATATGGCCCTCAGCTACGGCTGCCCGTTCGTGGCGCTGAACGACTCCGGCGGTGCGCGCATCCAAGAGGGCGTAGATAGCCTGGGCGGCTACGCCCGCATCTTCGACGCCAACTGCGAGTCCTCCGGCGTCATCCCGCAGCTCTCGGTCATCCTTGGCCCCTGCGCCGGTGGCGCGGTCTATTCGCCAGGACTCACCGACTTTATTTTTATGACCGAGAACAGTTACATGTTCATCACCGGCCCCGAGGTGGTCAAGTCGGTGATGCAGGAGAACGTCAGCCAGGAGGAACTGGGCGGCGGACGCATTCACGCCACCGAGAGTGGTGTGGCCCACTTCCTATCGAGCGACGACCGCGAGTGCCTGCTCAAGGTGCGCGAGCTCCTGAGCTACCTGCCCTCCAATAACCAGAGCGACCCGCCCTACATTGCCCCGCGTGACGACCCGGAGCGGCGCTGTCCTGAGCTAGAGCAACTGGTGCCGGTAGATCCGCACAAACCCTACGATGTCCGCACGGTGATCTCCAGCATTGTTGACGACGGGCGTTTTTTGGAGATCCACGAACTCTGGGCGCAAAACATGGTGGTGGGATTCGCCCGCCTCGATGGCTTTGTGGTGGGCCTGGTAGCCAACCAACCCATGTCCCTGGCTGGCACGATTGACATCAAGGCCAGCATCAAGGCCACCCACTTCATCCGCATCTGCGACGCCTACAACATCCCGATTGTCACCCTCCAGGATGTACCCGGCTTCCTGCCCGGTACCAGCCAGGAGTACGGCGGGATCATCCGCAACGGTGCGCGCCTGATCTACGCCTATTCCGAGGCCACCGTGCCTAAGCTGATGCTCATCCTGCGCAAAAGCTACGGCGGAGCCTACTGCGTGATGAGCAGCAAAGGGTTGCGCGGCGACCTGCTCTACGCCTGGCCAAATGCCGAACTGGCCGTGATGGGCGCAGCCGGAGCGGTCAATATTCTCTTCCGCAACGAGGTGAAGTCCGCCGCAGACCCCAAGGCCCGCAGCGCCGAACTCGTCTCCGAGTACCAGGAGAAGTTCAACAATCCCTACGTCGCCGCCGCCCGTGGCCTGATTGACGACGTGATCGAGCCACGCGACAGCCGCCGCGTCCTCATCCGCGCCCTGCACGTCACCCTCACCAAGCGCGACCGCCACGTCCCCAAGAAGCACGGCATCTCGCCGATGTAGCGATTTTTCTTTGTCGTGGGGGGGGGGGGG
>CAIXLU010000645.1 GCA_903920315.1 uncultured Oscillochloris sp. | reverse complement strand
GTGTTCTCGTCGTCCCCCAGGCAATCGCGGCGGCCTTCTATGTGCAGCACACTCCCCCCGATAATCTGCGCGAGATGCTGGAAGAGAACCCCCTGACGGACTCCACTATCCTCGCGATGGATGGCGGAAATTTCAATATCAACTTCTCCGTGCTTATCCCGCACCCCACGATTACGAATATGCTTCTGCCCTCGATACTGGGATCGATCGATGTGGGGACGCATAATGTCCGCGAGCGTGCAGAGGAGGAGATTACGCGGCTTGCGGGCACGCGCCCGCCGCTCTGGGTGGTGGATAACGCGATTAATCCCCGGCATCATAACTATGGTGTGGTGCCAAACCCGCGAGGCGGGAAGATCTCAATTGGTAAGCGGCTCGCGGAGATCCGTCGTGCGGTATGGGAGGAGGGGTTCTCCCAGATTCGCGACAAGACTCGGGGGGTAGGCCCGCAGTACGTCTTCTTTGTCGGAGGCTTTGGCATTGTGGCCGCTGACGAGATCGATATGACCGAGATCGGCACGATTCCCGGCGGCGGGCCTCTCATGTTCCGCGACGTGCCAGGGTTTTATAATGCGGAGTCCGAGTGGCCGGTTGTGCGCGGTCTGGATATTATGGGGACAGCCGATGTCGAGTCCACGCCGCAAAGGTAAACGCCCAAAGGCACAGGACGAGGGGTACACCCGGTCAAGCAAGGAGCTTGGCCGGGCGACCCTCGCCTTTCGCGCCCCGCTCGTTGAGGGCCAGCGAAACTATGCCTTCTACCTGTCCCTGCGCGAATATCGGGGAGCCTTCAACCATCTGATGAACCAGCTGCTGGCGAACCACCTGCAGACTATCGGATGGGAACCGACCCCTGAGCTTCTCGCGGAGGTGGCCCGCACGCTTGACGAACTAGACGAGCCGTCATTGCTTCGCGCACCGTCGCCGACACCGCCGACGGCGAGAATCCCGCGAAAGGGTGATGTCTCTGCGGATTCCTCCGAATCTGTGGAGCCGGCGGTGTTACTTGATGACCCTTCTCCGGAGCTCAGCACCTCCAAGACGACGAAAGGGAAGGCGGGAATAGCATGGAATCTCTAACACCTACGGACATACCACAGGAATCGCAGGAATTTGACGAGCCTCTTCTACCGAGTGCCGTGTCCAAACGCCGTGGGCGAAAGCCGCGTGTGTACACGGAGGAGGAACAAGAGGAGCGGCGCAGGAATACGTCAGAGGCAGAATCTCAGCGGGTACGGCTGGTCTGCTACGTGTACCCGAGTCGGAACCCGCGCTGGCAGCGACTTGTCGAGACGTATCCGCCGCAGGGTGCGCAGGCGATAAACCAGGCATCGCTGCGGTATATGCTCGTTTTTGGATCGTTGATGGCAGAGGATGTGATCGAGGCGATACGGCGGAAAGATACGCGGTGGATCATCGCGTGGCGGGATGGTCGTGCGCTGCCCACACCGGAAGGCACACCCACGTACAGCAAAATTGCCGAGATGCCGATCTATGATCTCAACCGGCTCAAGGACGACATGGTGCGCTACAGCGTGCGTCTTCGCAGAGGAAATGAGGAGAATGACCGGATCATTGCCTATTATACCCAGTTACCCACTTCGGAGCTGAAACAGCTCTATATTCGGCTGGCGATCTTGATTGCCTCCGAGACACCCGAGATCGGAGACCAGATCAAGTTGCTCTACAACTAGCAGGCACCGGACAGACGCATAGAAGACCGCAGCGGGAACCATCCGCTGCGGTCTCTTTGTGCATCCCGTACCGAGGCTCAGCACCCTCAGTATAGCATAGCCCATTTTTGCGAGTCAATCTGGGGAGAGACGTGATTCATCCCCCCTCTCTCTTGTCTGTTGGTTCTTCCTCTTCTTTTTTTGTCCCACCCCCACCACCTTCTCCCAACCTCTCTTTCTCATGGCGCAGATTCGTGTTGTGCGGCGAGGATGAGATCAGGAATCCCCGTGAGGTCGGGCAGACCCCCGCCGGGCTTCGGCGGAGGAAGGAGGGTTGCGTTCAGGGTAAGCGAGGATCGCGAGGCGATCATTCGCATCAGTTCCATGGCCTCGCTGCGATCATCCTCTTTCTCCGTCACCTCCAGTGTATCCAGACCAATCCACTCGCCCATCGTCTTTGTCGCTTGGTAGCGCACCAGGTCGCTCTTGGCCCCGATCATCAGCCGATACATGTTTGTGATGATCTCATCGGCCAGGCCGGCGATCTGTGCGCGGGCGCTGTCTTTCTGTGAGACCTTGAACGCAATGAGCATCTGGCCGTACGCACTCGATTGCATCCAGCGGCAGATGGTTCGTCGCGATACGTGGAAGTAGTCAGCAGCCTCGGCATCAGTTTGCCGAAGCGAGGTCTTCATTGTGACAAGTTGCCTAAGTTGTTCATCCGTTGCCATGGCTGCTATTGTGCGAGGGGGCCAGGCACCTAGCCAAATTTGGGAGGTATCTGATGGTCATCTTCTTTACCGGCCATCGTCCGCAGCGCCTCGGGGGGTTCGACCCCGCAAACGAGATCGCTGCATGGTCTCGCGCCGCGCTTACCCGCGCTGTCGCCCGGGCACTGGCTACCGGGGATGTGACCCAGTGGGTGAAATACCCAAGGCTAAAGCTCGTGGGCTTCCTGCTTCATCAACCCGTGCCAACCGTTCCGATTGGGCTTACTGAGTCTCCACAGGCGTTTTGTGTCTCGGCGTCTCCCGCCGCGACCCTCAATTCAAACAGGCGCATGCCCTCATGGTCACTGTTTCGTGCGGCGTTCAGATCGCGGTCGTGATGCACGCCGCACGCAGGATTAAGACAGTCCCACTCGCGCATGGCGAGGGTGATGTCGTGTATCCCGCCGCACGCACCGCACATCTTCGTCGAGGCGAAGAAGCGCCCGATGGCAACCACATGGCTATCGTTCCGGTCGGCCTTGTATTCCCGCATCGATCGGAACATGCCCCATCCCGCATCCAGAACGCTCAGGGCCAGCTTGGTTTTCGCAAGGCCGCGAACGCTCAGATCCTCAATCGAAACGAGGTCGTAGTGACGAACCAGATCCGTACTCAGCTTGTGCAGGAAGTCGGCCCGCTGGTTCTTGATCTTCTGGTGCAGGCGGGCGACCACGACTCGCGCCTTGCCCCGGTTGTGGCTGCCCTGCACCTTGCGGTTGAGCGCCTGCTGTGCCCGCCGCAGCTTCCGGCTCTGCGTGCGATACCAGCGCGGGTTCGCAATCGTCTCGCCCGTCGAGTACACCGCCAGCGACTTCAACCCCACATCCACCCCGACGTGAGTCTGTACCGGACGCTCGGTGCGCGGGGCAACCTGCTGTTCGGTGACGATGCTCACGAACCAATGCCCGCTCGGCTCTCGCGTGAATGTCGCGCCCTTCGTGACACCTTCCAGCGGGCGATGGATGACCACACGGATCATGCCGATCTTTGGCACCGACACGGCCTCAGCGTGCAGCACCACCCGCTGCGGGATGCGAAAGCGGGGCGTGTCCGTCTTGCGCGACTTGAACCTGGGGAATCCTTTCCGCTTCTCGCCCCGCGTGATTCGGCGAAAGAACTGCTGGTAGGCGCTATCGAGATCCCGAAGTGCCTGCTGCAACGACTGCGAATCCATCTCGCGCAGCCACGCCGTTTCCGGCTGCTGTTTCAGGTGAGTCAGATCGCCCGCGAGATCGTGATAGGAAAGCGTTGTGCCCGTCTGCCGGTAGTGCGCGATTTTGCGATCCAACGCCCAATTCCACACCCAGCGCCGCGCCCCCGCAAACTGATTGAGCACGGTTTCTTGCGCACCCGTAGGGGTGAGGCGATAGCGGTAGGTTGTCTGGATCGTTCGTGTCATGGCCGTATTATATCAGATTATTCGTTCTGTTACAAGCGTTTTACCGCACGAGGAAGCCATATGTCGAAACTACAACTAAAGCCGCTGAAGCGGGTGAAGCCCTT
>CAIXLU010000644.1 GCA_903920315.1 uncultured Oscillochloris sp. | reverse complement strand
CACTGATCGCCTGCTCGCCCTCCTCTTTCTGGCGGAACCACTCCGTCACCAGAGCCTTGATAAACAAGCGGCGGTGGCTGATCGCCAAGTAGGAGTTGCGGGCGGCCTCGGAGAAGGTGGCGATATTCGCGGCCTGGATCTCCGGGTTCAGCCGGAAGGTGTAGGCTGTCTCGAAGATCGGCAACAGACGGTAGCCGATCTGAGTCAGCAGCTCGGCATCGGGCACATCCAGGCGCTCCAAGTTAATCTGCGGGCTGAAAGGGTTGGAGCGCGAGAAATAGTTCGGAGCCTGAATGCGCTGCTGGAGGGCCGGATACTTCGGCACAATATCGTGGACGAAAGCCGGCGGCACCGCGTAGAGGAACATCGCGCCAGGCAGATCTTCGCGGCAGCGGTCAATCACCTCGCGTAGATTATCGGTGGCCACCTTCTCGGATCGCCCGCCCACGCTGAGCATACGGTCGCCCTCATCAAAGAGCAAAGCCAGCCCGGTGTAGCCAAGAGCGCGCACCGCCTGACAGAGGGAGCGCAGCATCTTGAAGGCGTTATTCTTGTTGATCTTCTCCGTCACCCCAATCGAGCGCAGGTCGCGGCTATCCTCGGGGCTGACCTCCTCGCCATGCAGCCAACGCCCCAGCGACTCCTGACGCCGTTCTTGGCCGCGCAACAGGGCGTTGAGGTAGCCCACTACCGCCTTCTGGAAGCTCAGGCTATCAATGGGCGTGGTGGTGATCGTCTGGAGCAGGGCGTAAACCTCAGGCAGTTCGGTCGCCGCTGCGTCCTCCAGATCGAGTCCGTGGGGCGCAGCCAAACGACGCAGAGTGCCTTCAAGGAAGCGGGTTAGGCCATGCTCATCCTCGCCCAGGCTGCCCAGTTCATGCCAAATGATGTTCGACGCCACGGCGGCATAAACCCGGCGCTGGTCGTCGTAGGGGCTCTCCTTGGGGCTGAGATCCACCTTACTCACCGCAAAATTGCGCTCCCAGGCCCGGTCGCGCACGCAGTAGAGGAAGTGCGACTTACCGCTGCCGTAATCGCCTACCACCAGCTTAAAGACCGCACCGCCATCGGCGAGGTACGAGCCAAGATAATGGCGGTCAATCGCATTCAGCAGCGTCTCATTGCCGACGTTGTAGTAGCTCACACCCTTCGATAGCGGCGTACCCGACTGCCCAAGGGTCTCGATGATCTGGCGCGCGAGGCGCGGCTCTGGGAGCATATGCTGTCCAATTGTGGATTTTAGATTGTGGATTGTGGGTTTTGGATTGCAGCCAATCTAAAATCCACAATCCACAATCTAAAATGGAATTACTCGTCCTATTCGAACTTCACATCAGAGACATAGCTCCCGGCGTGGGGGCTATCGCCATTGACGATCCAGAAACTGCGCTCGACGTTATCGGTATACGACTTGGTGGATACCGAGCCGAAGGCGCGCAGATCCTTGTAGGTAACGGGATGCAGGCTGGTAAACTCGTAGAAATCGTAGGCGAACTGCGCCCGGCTGTAGTCGCTGAAATCGTGGCGACTGGGTGCGCTGCGGAACGTCTTCGACTGACGCAGCAGCACCAGTTCCAGGTAGCACTCAACAATGTTGACGCGATTATCCGTGATGCCACGCTTGCGGCGTACGGTTTCCCACGCCTCGTAGAGTTGCTCGATCCAACGCGCCCCAGACTCATTGCGCTCGCCAATCAGCTTCGCCTCACGCTGGTAGACTGCCAGCACCGCCTCAACGCTCAGCGGCACGCGCTTGCTCAGGAGTTCTTTGCCATAGCTAAGGGTCGCCGTGCGGCTGACAAAGTTGGCCACCAGATCAAATCGCCCGATCTCGAAGCGCGGTGGACGACCGTTCAGTTCCACACCCTGCGCGGCCAGGGCGTGGCGCAAAGCTAGGCCAAAGGTGTCGCCAAGGGCGCGCTGAGCCAGATCTAGCTCTTGCGCCAGACTGGGCAGCAGGGCACGTAGAGCGGTGTCCTGGATCTTGCGGGAGTCAAGGGAGCTGTAGGCTTTCCCCAGACGGATCACATCAACCGTCTCACCGCGCAGAGCCACGAGGGCATCTTTCAGGGCGACGACGGTGGTTGTGAGCGCCTTGGCCTCACGCCGCAACTCGGGCAGCAACGGATCGACCGCATCGTCCTTCAGGCGCAGGGCCGCAAACGCTTGCTGAGCCTGAGACAAGGGGCCGCTAGGGGCCGATGACGGAGCGTACTCACGGATGAGCCGACCAGCCTTGCCAATCGCGCCGGTGGCCGCCTTAAGCGCAGCAATCAGGCTGTTTACCGCCTTCTGTCGCTGGCTATAGCCATCGCGCAGACCCTCAAGGGTCACAATGAGCGCCACATCTGGCATAAGGAATACCCTTTACAATGAATCCATTGGTGCGGGTGGATTATAGCATACAGAACGCTTGGGCATCCTGTGGTACACTGCCATACACTGCCGTCCCTGGAATTGGAGAAGTTGCGCCGTGGAAATAGTCCGCTCCCTCGCGCCGGGTATCGCGCAGCGGCCCGTCGTACTCACCATGGGTAAGTTCGATGGAGTACACCTCGGGCATCGCCAGCTGATCGGCACGGCCCGCGACCGTGCCCACGAACTCGGCTTTTTGAGCGCCGTGCTCACGTGGGAGCCGCACCCGAATGTGGTGCTGCGCCCCGATCATCCGCTACAGTTGCTCACCAGCCTTGAAGAAAAGACCGATCTGATTGCCGCCCTTGGCCCCGATCTACTGATCATTGCGCCGTTCACCGAGGAGACAAAGGCCACCGAACCCGATGCCTATATGGCGCAGATCGGTGCCGCGCTGCCCCTGCGCGAACTCTGGGTTGGCGCAGATTTTGCGATGGGGCGCGGGCGCACGGGCGACGTGTCCAGCCTGATGGTGATCGGTCGTGATCGGGGATTCGCTGTGGGTGCGGTGTCCAAGGTACTGGTGGGGAACCAGCCGGTGAGCGCCTCGCGAGTGCGCGATCTGCTGGTCGCGGGAGATGTGACCGGGGCGGCAACCCTGCTCGACCGGCCCTTTGGTCTGCGGGGTACGGTGGTGGAGGGCGATAAGCGCGGGCGCACGATTGGCTTCCCTACCGCCAATGTGCAGATCCGCCCGAACCACGTATTGCCTGCCGATGGCGTCTACGCCTGCCGCGTCTACCTGAATGGAGTCAGCCTACCGGCAGTGACGAACGTGGGGATGCGGCCCACCTTCGATGGTCTACGCCGCACCGTGGAGGCGCATATACTCGACTGGGGGGGCGACCTGTACGGCACATCCCTGCTCGTGGAGTTCTTGCACCGCCTGCGCGGCGAACAAAAGTTCTCCGGGATTGATGCCCTTGTCGCCCAGATTCGCAGCGACGCCGATACGGCGCGTACGCTGCTGCGCGGGGCGGCGTAGAGACGCCCCGGCGGGGCGTCTTTCTACGGGAAACGCCCCGCCGGGGCGTCTCTACACCACAAATAGTCCAAAAATCTGAACCCAGATGTTCAGGAAGAATTCGGGGTCGAAGAGAAGGATGCTGCTCACGGTCACGATGAAGGCTAAGGCCACGGCAGCAGCCCAGATCACCCACGTCGGCAGGCTGCGCGGAATCCGAGGGCCGCCAAGGGCGGGCAGCGGCTCGTACTGTTCGACGTAGTGCTGGGCACGGAATGCCTCGATGACAGGCTCAGGGTCAATACCGAGGAAGGTCACGTAGCTGCGCATCATCTGGAGGGCAACGGGGCCACGCGGGATCAGGGTATACTTCTCGTCCTCAATCGCCTGCAGATAAGACATGCGGATCTTCAACTCGTTCTCAACCTGCACCAGAGTGAGGTGACGGCGTAATCGCTCGTTGCGCAGGCGCGGGCCGAGGCTCGCATGTTCATCCAGGGCTGGTGGCTCGACGATGGCGACGGAAGACGAACTGGTACTGGGGATTCGCAGCAAAGCCATCTCCTCAGCCTCACTCATAAACACCGGTTCTTCCTCGATTTCGCGCCGTGTGGGTGCCCGTCGGGTCGGCTGCGGTGGTTGGAAAGTCTCGGTGTTGCTGGCACTTAGATCGGCGGATAGCCTGGACAGATGAGGCAACTCGGGTGGCTCGGGCGGATGAGGCAACTCGGGTGGCTTGGGCAGTTCAGAGGCGAGGGCCGGGACGGTCGGTTCGGAGGCGAGGGCCGGGACGGTCATGGTAATACGAGTGCGTATGCGTACTAAGAGCTCGGATGAGCGATAGGGCTTTGCGATATAATCAACAGCACCAACGGCAAACCCGCGCACCACATCTTCCTCGCGAGAAGCGGCGCTCAACACAATTACCGGGGTTGATACCGCAAGCCGCGACAACAGATCCCACCCGCGATCACGCTCACTGCGCACCTCCAGCAATACCAGATCGGGGCGATGTAATTTGTAGATCCGCTCAGCATTGATCAGGTCGCTGCTCTTTGCAACGCTGAAGCCAGCATCCTCAAGCATGAGACCCAGGCTGGCAAGCAAGATTACATCGTCATCAATGATCAAGATCTGGGACAAGGGGGCGCTCCATCATTTGACACAACCCAAGGTTTGAGTAACCGGCCCGATTATACCACCTATGCAGACTACCTACGATGTGATTGTGATCGGTGCTGGCCATGCTGGCTGCGAGGCGGCCAATGCGGCGGCCTTGACGGGCTGCCGCACACTTTTGCTCACCATTGACCTCGACAAGCTGGCCCATATGTCGTGCAACCCAAGCATCGGCGGACCGGCCAAGGGCCACCTTGTGCGCGAAATTGATGCCCTCGGTGGTCTAATCGCCCGCATCACCGACCGCGCCGCCATCCAGATCCGTACCCTGAACGAGAGCAAGGGGCCAGCCGTCCAGTCCCTGCGCGCCCAATGCGATAAGCATCTGTACGCCCAGTTGATGAAAGAGACCCTGGAGCGAGTGCCGAACCTCGACATTCGTCAGGCCATGGTCGAGCGGATTGTACCTCTTTCACCCTTCACCCTTCATCCTTCATCCTTTACCATAATCACCCACACCGGCTTTACCTACGCCGCCCGCAGCATCATCCTCACCACTGGCACATTTCTGCGCGGGCGGGCGATCACCGGGGATGCAACCTGGGGCGCGGGGCGGGCGGGCGAGGCTCCGTCGCTGGCCCTGGGCGAGAATCTGGCCACCCTGGGGTTTCCTCTGGTGCGGCTGAAGACGGGTACGCCCCCGCGCATCCACGCCCGCACGATTGACTTCAGCATGACCGAGGTTCAGCACGGCAGCGATGTGCCGCTCTATTTTGGACACTACTATGAGATTGTGGATTGCGGATTGCGGATTGTGGATTGCACAGCACTTGACAATCCACAATCCACAATCCACAATCCACAATCCACAATCCACAATCCACAATCTGCAATTGCCTCCGTCTACCCCCACGTCCGGCTCGACGGTTGGCGTCCGCAGGTGCCCTGCTACCTGATTCACACGACGCCGGAGTTTCATGAGATTATTCGGGCTAATCTGCACCGTGCGCCGCTGTTTAGCGGGGTGATCGAGGGCGTCGGCCCGCGCTACTGTCCGAGCATCGAGGATAAGATCGTGCGCTTCGCCGACAAGGAGCGTCACGGGCTGTTCCTGGAACCTGAGGGCTGGGGCACCAGCGAGGTCTATGTTCAGGGCTGCAATACCTCGCTGCCCGAGGATGTGCAGTGGGCCATGCTGCGCAGTATCCCGGCCCTGCGCAACGTGGAGTTGACGCGGGTGGGCTACGCCATTGAATACGATGCCGTAGCCACCGGCGAGGTGGGGGCCGACCTCCAGGCACGCCGGATGCCCGGCATGTTCCTGGCTGGACAGATTAACGGCACCACCGGATACGAGGAGGCTGCCGCCCAAGGGCTGATGGCCGGAATCAATGCGGCCCGCCATGTTCGTAACGAGTCCGCCATCATCCTCGGGCGCGACCAAGCGTACATCGGGGTGCTGCTCGACGACCTAGTGACGAAGGAGATCCGCGAGCCATACCGCATGTTCACCTCGCGGGCAGAACACCGCCTGCTGCTGCGCAGTGATAACGCCGACCTGCGGCTGACGCCTCTGGCCCGCGAGCTGGGTCTGGTGGATGCACATCGCGCCGAGGCCGTAGAGCGCAAGCGTGAGCAGAGTGCCGATCTGCGGGCGCGACTAGAAGGCTGGCGGATCTTTCCCTCGGCTGCCATCAATGCGGCCCTTGGCGCGGCCAGCGTGGAACCGCTCAGCCAACCAATGAGCGCCTTTGAACTGCTGGCCCGGCCCAACCTGCGCTATGATCAGCTTCAGGTTGCTCTTGGCCTGCCCGATGCGCCCCCGGTCGTGATCGAGCAGGTGGAGATTGAGTCAAAGTACGGCGGCTACATCAACCGTCAGCGCCGCGAGGTGGCTCGTCTGCACAAAATGGATAGCCGCCGCATCCCGCCCGACCTCGATTACACCGCCATTTCCGGCCTGCGCAACGAGGCCCGACAGGTACTTGCACGCTTCCGCCCAGCCACCCTTGGCCAGGCCGGACGCCTCGCCGGGATCACCCCAGCGGATGTGACCATTATTCTGTTTGCCCTGGAACGACGGTGAAAATGATCTTATAGATATGGTTGATAGTGCCAGCGAAGCTGGCACTATCAACCATATCTATAAGATCATTTTTTTACCTCTGAAATAGCCGCACGGCGTTCTGTAGCCCCTGCTCGTAGGCGTTAATCAGCGTATCCAGCTTGTGGTCGGCCTCGATGTCAATCTGCTGGAGCTGCGGGTGGGCGTCGAACCAGGCCACGGTGCGGGCGACCCCGACCTTAAATGGCGTTGTGGCCAGGTAGCCGGGCACGAAGCGGCGGATCTTGCTGTTGTCAAAAATCACGCTGGAACACTTGTCGCCGATCAGGCTGCCGGTCATGTCGGGCAGGCAGGCGCAGATGAAATCGGCCGCGATATGGATAATTCGCGGCTGGACGCCTGCCGCCGCCGCCGTAGCTGTGTAGATCTGATCCCAGGTGAGAGCCTCGTCGGAGGTGATGTGGAAGGCGTGGCCGATAGCCTGCTGATGACCGAGCAGCCCGACAAGTCCTTTGGCGAAGTCGCTGTTGTGGGTGACCGGCCAGAGCGAACTGCCGTCGCCGGGAACAATGACTGGGCGACCCTGGCGCATGCGGGCGATGATGGTGTATGGCTTCTGCCAACTGTTCATCACCAGAGGGATCTGGGTGTCGCCATACGTCAGCGAGGGCCGCACAATCGTCACCGGGAAGCCATCGTCGCGCAGGGCGCGCATCAGGCGATCCTCGCAGGCGATCTTGTCACGTGAGTATTGCCAGTAGGGGTTCGCCAGGGGCGTACTCTCGGTGACGAAATAGTGTCCGCCGGGGCGCTGGTAGGCGCTAGCTGAACTGATGAAGATGTACTGGTCTGTTCGCCCGCTAAATAGGGCCATGTCGCGCTCGATCTGATCAGGCGTGAAGGCGATCCAGTTCACCACGACATCAAAGCGCAGCCCGGCCAAGGCAGATTTCATACTCTCGCGGTTATTCACATCGGCAATGATCGCCGTCGCCCCGGCTGGCGTATCTGCGTGCTGTCCACGGTTAAGCAGAAACAGTTCGATCCCGCGCTCCAGGGCCAGTTGCGTACACGCGCTGCTGATCAGGCCCGTCCCGCCGATGAAAAGTACCTTCATAGTTTTTTGCTCCTTAGACAAGGTTTCAGAGGGGCCGAGTTTACTTTACCGTTTCGCAATGGCCCTCACCCCCCAGCCCCCTCGCCCGCTGCGGCGGGCGAGGGGGGGTATTTCCTTTCAGACAGCCATGCGATTCGCGCACAACACCCGATGAAAATGGCCGCTGATGCTTGGCTATCGGCTATCGGCTATCGGCTATTTTCACGTTAGGAAGCGATATACCCCCCTCTCCCGCGTGCGGGAGAGGGGCTGGGGGTGAGGGCCGTTCGGCGGCAAACTGTTATGTATCTGAAATCTTGTCCTACGCCGGATAGATCAGCACCCGCTCGGGGCTGAGTCGCACGGTGAGCGGCCCGTCGTCGGTCAATTCGGCCACGTCCAGATCGAGGGGCAGTCCGCCCGACATAATCAGGCGTACCCGATAGTGCCGCCCGCGAAACTGGGCCGATTCCAGCGCACCGCTGAGTCTGTTCTGTTCACCACGGCTGAGCGCATGATCCGCCGCGTCGGGCGCGATCACCGCCATCGCCGCCGTACCCGCCGCCAGGTCACTCATCGCTACCCCGCAGAGATCGCCGAGGGCGGTGGCGATCCGCCCCGCGCCAAGGTATGTTCCCGGCACCCCGTTGCGTAAGCCCAGAAAGCGTGCCGCCCACAGGCTCGCCGGGTGCCGGTAGATCGCCTCCGGCGGGCCACATTGCTCCAACCGACCGGCGTTCAGTAGGGCCACGTGGTCGGCCAGGGCAAACGCCTCTTCCTGGTCGTGAGTGACATATATTGCCATCACGCCTACCCAGCGCAGCACGGTGCGCAGTTCATCCTGGAGTCGCTCGCGCAGCTCGCGGTCGAGGGCCGCCAGTGGCTCGTCGAGCATCAGCAGGCGTGGGGCAGGTGCTAGGGCGCGGGCCAGGGCCACGCGCTGGCGCTCGCCCCCCGACAGCTCGAAGACTCGCCGCCGACCATAGCCCACGAGCCCTACCAGATCGAGGATCTTCGCCACTCGCACCGCAATCTGTACGCGGCTCAGCCCACGCATACGTAGCCCGAAGGCCACGTTGGCGGCCACATCCATGTGCGGGAAGAGTGCGTAGTCCTGAAACATCATCCCGAATCCGCGCAGGTGGGACGGCACACCGTCAATGCACTCGCCGCCAAACAGGATCTCGCCCCTGTCGGCCCGCTCCAGCCCAGCCACCACCCGCAGCAGCGTGGTCTTGCCGCAGCCTGAGGGGCCGAGCAGGGCGGTGATCGTCCCCGCCCTCAGTTCCAGGCTCACCCCGCGTAGCACCTCGGTGTCGGCATACGACTTGTAGATCTGAGAGATTGTGAGCATTGGCTATATATATGCCAGAAACTCGATCACCTTCTCAGCTCCCACACGCGGTGGGAAGAGTTCTGGCTGCGTGCGGTACTTGAGCAGCATTTCCTGAATATAGCCCGCACTCTGCGCAAAATCGTCGTTCGCCAGGATCTGCCGCACCGCGCCCAGCAGCGTCCGTGGCGTACACTGATCGCGCCGCAGCACCAGCCCACAGCCCCGACGCGCCATCGCCTCAAGGTTGTACTGCTGCTCGCTGAACATCGGCACACCAACAAAGGGCGTCCCTGCGAACAGGGTGCTGTAGACCGTACCCTGCCCGCCGTGGATGACGGCCACATCGGCGAGGGCGGCAATATCAACCGCCGGGAAGAATTTTTCGATGATCACATTGGCGGGGAGTTTTCCGAACTCAGATCTCTCAATGATCGTGGTGGTTGCCACAAAGACATCGTAGGGCTGATTGGCGAAGGCCGCGACGATTGACTTGAAGAGCGCGGGGCTGCCTGAGGAACCCATCGAGAAGAAGATCACCGGCCGCCCAGGTTTTCGCTGATAGGTTCGCACCGACTCGGGCATCGGGATGGGGTATTCCATCAGCAGCGGGCCGCAGAACTCGTAGCCGGAGGGCAGATCGTCAAGCTCGGGGAAGAGTTCGGGCGCATCCGAGAGCAGGTTGAAGTCGCCCCGAAAGATGCTCAGGGTACTCTCAAAACGCCCGATACCCCACTTGAGCGCGACCTTATTCCAGGCGTTGAGCTTAAAAGGGAAGTGTAGCGGAGCGATATTGGCGACCCAGTTACGCAGCGGCGGTGGTGCCAGGGCCATCCACGGGCGCTTAACAAACAGCCCGTGAGGCGACGTTCCCAACCCAGACTGAAAGTATGGCTCCGATACGGCTGCAGAGAGTACCCAGACCAGGGGCACACCCATCACCCGCGTCGAGATACGGATGCTGGGGCGGAATCCCGTGATCACCACATCGGGACGGATCTGCTTGAGGAGTTCGACCTCGGCGGCGATAAACGTAGACAGTTCCGTCGGCGCGATCCAGTTCATGCCGTACTCGTCCACATTGTGCATCTGCCGAAAATTCTGGTCGTTCATCCACAGCGAGTCATACTCGATGAAGACGCGCCGACAGGGAATGTCCGTGAAGAGGTAATCGTAGCGCCCATCGCCAAGTACCACCACCTCATGCCCCATCTCGGAGAAGGCGCGTGCAAAGCTCGCCATACGATGGCTCTCGGCAAGATCCACCATCTCTGGCGCAACCAAGATCGTCTTCTGGGACATAAAGATCGCTCCTCACAAGAAATGTTATCACCCCTGAGCGAAGCGAGAATCTTTGCGTCTTTGCGTCAAAACATATGCTTGTTTGACGCAAAGACGCAAAGACGCAGAGAAGAACTGTTGTCACCCCTGAGCGACGCCAGAACCTTTGCGTCTTTGCGTCTTTGCGTCAAAACATATGCTCGTTTGACGCAAAGACGCAGAGAGGGGGTGCGGAAGATTCCTAATACTGGATCAGCGAAAAAATGGGACAAGGGGCGAGTTTCTCGCGGCCATTGAGGAAGGTCAACTCAATCACAAATGCCAGTTCAACCACCGTGCCGCCGGCCTGCTCGATCAGCTGCTTGGCCGCCACAATTGTGCCGCCCGTGGCCAGCAGGTCGTCAATCACCAGCACCTGCGCCCCAGGTTCAAAGGCGTCGCGGTGGATCTCCAGCTTGTTCGTACCATACTCCAGAGCATACTCCACCTGATAGGTATCGGCAGGCAGCTTGCCCGGCTTGCGGACGGGCACCAGCCCTACGCCAAGGTTGAGGGCCAGCGGTGCGCCGAAGATGAACCCGCGAGACTCGATGCCCGCCACCGCCGTGATCCCACGGTCGCGGTAGCGATCCGTCAGGAGGGTAATAACCTGCTGGAAAGCTGGCCCATTGCCGATCAGTGTTGTAATATCCTTAAAATTGATACCGGGAAGCGGAAAGTCAGGGATGTTGCGAACGAGATCGGCAAGCTCACGACTCGACATAAGTCCTCCGAGGCTGTTATACAATTTCGTGCGACCATTATACCGCCTCTTCTCCGCAGGGTTGCGCCGCCCCCTAACGTCCTTATAATGTAGTGATGATAAAGGTAAAAAGGTGACACGCACAATGCCTATGTATCAAGTGGCGACATCGCAGCCGCCCGATCTCATCGCAGTGCTGCACGAGATATGGCCCGGCATCTCGGATATACTCGCCGATCTTGATGGAGATCGAACATCCGAGGTGCGGGTTGACCATCTACACCATATCGCATCGCTCTGGCACGAGCAGGGCGGCGCGGCAGAGGTTCTTGCGGAACTTGGTATAACGCTCGCTCCCCGGCTGCATCTTTCTCAGGGTCTGGTGGTCAGCGAACTGCTGCTTGCCTACGGGGCCGCCCAGGAGGAGCAGCGCACCCGCGAGTGGGAGGCGCGCCTGCTCGCCCGCGCCTCGGAGCTTGATGGACTCCATCGCATTATCTCCGCCGCGAACTCGACCCTCGACCTCGATACGTCGCTTCAGACAGTGGTTGAGACTGTTGCGCAAGTGGTGGGCGTGCAGGCATGCTCGGTCTACCTCTACGACAAGCACCGCGATGAGTTGGTGCTGCGGGCGGTACGCGGACTGAACGACGCCGCCGTTGGCCAAGTGGTGACAAAGCTCGGCACCGGGGTGACGGGCTGGGCCGCCCAGCTCGGCCATCCCGTCTCGGTACGCGATGTCTGGCAGGAGCCGCGTTTTAACGTGGAACCGCAGCTTGGTGAGGAACCCTTCCGCTCCATTCTGGCCGTGCCGATTGTTCTCTTCAGCGCTGAGCGCTTCCAATTCAGCGCCGATAAGCTCCAGGGTGTGATCAGCGTGCAAACAGTCGGCCCGCGCGATTTTTCGCAGGAGGAGATCAGCTTTGTTGAGGTAGCCGCCGGAGAGTTAGCTTTTTTCATTGCCAACGCCCAGCTCTACCAGCAGACCGATGAGCGCCTGCACCAGAAGCTACGCGAGTTGACCACGCTTCAGCAGGTGAGCAAGAGCATCGCCGAGCAGATTGGCCTACGCGATGTGCTTAACCTGATCACCGAGAAGGCCGTGGAACTGGCCCAGGCCGACCGCGCATCCATTTTTCAAATGAGCGAGGATGGCGATCTGCATCTGGTGGCCAGCCACGGCGGTGAGGGTGACGGTGTGCGCAACTTCATTATTCAGACTGTGCGCGACAGTCGGCCCCTTGCGGTGATGAATGCCTACCAGGATGCACGCTTTCCCGATTTGGCCCAGGTGGCCACCCGCGAGAACTTTCATTCGCTCTTCTGCATGCCGTTGCGCGCCCGCGAGCGCACCATCGGCGGGATCTGCCTGTATAAATCTGAGCCACATCTGTTTGACTACGAGCAAGTGCGCCTGCTCAGTACCTTTGCGGACGAAGCCGCCATTGCCATTGAGAATGCCCGCCTGTACGACGAGAGTCAGCGCGCCCTGATGATTAAGTCGGCTCTGCTCCAAGAGATGCACCATCGCGTGCGCAATAATCTTCAGACGATCTCGGCCCTGCTGGCCATGCAGTTGCGCCGGGTCGAGCCGAATAGCCAGGGGGCCAAGGCGCTGCGCGAGAGCGCCGCACGCATCCAGTCAATTGCCGCTATCCATAACCTGCTCTCCCGCGAGGATGTGGGCATCACGACCGTAAACGCCGTGACCCGCCAGGTGGTTGAGAGTGCCCAGGCCACGCTGGTGATGAATGACAATACGGTACGCTTCACGATCACCGGCGAACCCGTACGGGTTGGCTCACGTGATGCGACCGTGCTGGCACTGGTAATCAACGAACTGATCAGCAACGCCCTCACGCATGGATTAGCCGCCGAGGGCGGGCGTGTGGAGATTGCCTCGTGTCTCACCGATGGCATTATTATCATTGATGTTCGTGACGACGGGCCGATCCATCCGCCACCACCCACCAGCCATAGCAGCGGCCTCGGACTCCAGATCATCGAGACTCTGGTTAACGAAGATCTTGGCGGTAACTTTCAGCTTCTACGCGAGGAGAGCGGTGAGTGGATGTGCGCCCGTGTACGCTTTCCTCAGCGGGTGATCACCGACGAGTAGGGGTGATGCACCTCTAGAGGATTCGTGGATAGAGGTATCTGGGCCGAGGGAGACGTCTATTGGTCATTTTTTCACAACCGCAAAGGTTAAAGAATCATTACCTATTGCAAACACAAATTTGTTATATAATAGATACATTCCAGGAATACGGTCAAACGAGATTTTTGTCGGCAGGCGCTATCGCAGCGCCTCTTTTTCCGTCATCGTTGCAAAAACACAGGAAGTGCTATGGCAGCAGTTGTTCTCAATGGGCGAGCGCTGGCCCGCGAGCTGCGCGAAGATCTGAGTCTGCGTGTGGCGGCTTATGTGGCCCAGCATAACCATACGCCGACGCTCGGAGTGATCCATGTCTACGGCGACAAGTCGGCTGAGCGCTACGTGCGCAATCTGCAGGTCTCCTGCAACCGCGTGGGGATGAACTTCAAGTACTATCTGCTGCACCATACGGCCACGCAGCGTGAGCTTGAGAATGCCATCCACACATTCAGTTCCGATGTCAATGTTGACGGAGTCCTCATCCAGATGCCCCTCCCAGCCAAGTACGATAGCGCGGCAGCGGTATCTCGCCTCGATCATCGCAAGGATATTGACGGCGTCCATCCGATCAACGTCGGTCTGCTGAATCAGGGCAAGCCGAGCCTGGTGCCAAACACGCCAGCAGGAGGCATGCTGATCCTTCAGCGCTACGGGATCGAAGTTGCCGGTCGCGATGTGGCCATGATCGGGCGCAGCGCGATTGTGGGTGGCCCGATGTCAACGATGCTGCTCAACGCGGAAGCGACGGTCGAGATTTGCCACCGTGCCACGCGCAATCTGGCCGATAAGGTGCGCCGCGCCGATATTGTGGTGACGGCGGCCGGTAAAGTTGACCTGGTGACGGGTGATATGCTCAAGCCCGGTGCGACGGTGATTGACTTCGGTATTAACGTCCGCCCCGACGGGACGATGTGCGGCGATGTTAATTACGCGAGTGCCTCTGAGGTAGCCGGTGCCATCACTCCTGTCCCCGGTGGTACTGGCCCGGTGACGACGATGGTGCTGCTCGATAACGTACTCAAGGCGGCGATTGCGACTCATACTGATAGGCCAGATGATGTGTAGGCGCCCGTAGTTCGTTATGGTGCGCCCGATGGGCACATAATAATTCGGCTGTGGTACGGATTCGCCGTACCACAGCCGAATTATTTGTTTGTTAGGCATGGTTCAGGTGCATCCAGCCCTGGTTGGCCTCTATCGAGAGGTGTCCCTAAAGGCATGCTATACTCTGCACACCATACGAGGCGAGGAGGATGACAATGACGCCAAATATTCTTCGTCGGAATAATGTTAAGATCTTTGGCAAGGGCACGCAGCCCATGATGTTCGCGCACGGTTTTGGCTGTGACCAGCGGTTCTGGCGTTTTGTGGCACCGGCGTTCGAGGATGAATACAAGATCGTTCTCTTTGATCATGTGGGATCCGGGATGTCCGATCGCCAGGAATATGATTCGGAACGCTACAGCAGCCTGACCGGCTACGCCCAGGATGTAATTGATATCTGCAAGGCTCTGGAATTGACCGATGTTATCTTCGTCGGGCATTCGGTGAGCAGTATGATTGGTATTTTGGCATCCATCCAGGAACCCGGCATTTTTAGCCGACTCGTTTTTATCGGAGCATCGCCGAGCTACCTGAATGATCCGCCGGATTATATTGGCGGTTTTGAGCGGGCAGATATTGACGGGTTGCTCGATATGATGGAAAAAAACTACATCGGGTGGGCGGGCTATCTTGCTCCTGTCGCCATGAAAAATGCTGATCGACCTGAGCTGGCATATGAGCTTGAGACGAGCTTCACCTCGACGAACCACGCTATCATGTGTCAGTTTGCGGCGGCCACGTTCTATTCTGATTTTCGGGACGATCTGTCAAAGATACGTACACCATCGCTGATTATGCAGCCATCTGAGGATGCGTTTGTGCCGCTCCACGTGGCGACGTACCTCCACCACCAACTGACACATAGTACGCTGGCATGGATGCAGGCCACAGGACATTTTCCCCATCTGAGTTCTCCCGATGAGACAATTCAGATGATAAAAGCATACCTACCCGCTGTTCACATCACGTGAGGCCGTGGACATGGAACTCCTCGACGATCTTCTCAACATGGCTCCCTGCGGGTTCCTTTCGACAACTGACTCCGGAATCATCCTGGTCGCTAACATCACGTTGCGAGAGATGATTGGTTATGAGCTGACCAGCTTGCAGGGACGACATATTGAGACACTATTGCCGATGATTGGTCGCCTCCTGTATCACACGCATCTTGTTCCGCTCTTGGTGATGCATGGCAAGGTAGAAGAGGCCGTTCTCGCACTCCAGTTACAGCGTGGGGGCACTGTGCCGGTACTGGTCAACGCGGTGCGGCGCGAGCGCAGGGAGAAGATCGTTCACGATTGGGTTTTCATGCCCATGCACCTGCGGACACAGTACGAGGATCAGATTCTGCGCGCCAAGAAGGCCGCTGATGAGGCAACTCGTCTCCAGATTCAGGCCAATGCAGCGCTGGTAGAGGCGCGGGCAGCTTTGGAGATCAAGCAGGCTGAACTTGTGGAGGCAAACGCCCGACTCGAAGCTCTCGCTACCTTGGATTCACTGACCGGGTTGAAGAATCGGCGCGTCTTTCAAGAACAGCTTGATTTCCAGATTGCGCTCGCTACACGGACAGCATCCCCGCTCTCGGTTCTCATCCTTGATGTGGATCACTTCAAACGCATTAATGATACCTTCGGACACCCAACGGGAGATCGGTATTTGCAAATGTTGGCCAGCATCCTGCAACAAAATTCACGGGATGTTGATATTGTGGCTCGCTACGGCGGTGAGGAGTTTGCGATTATCTTGCTGAATACGAACCAGATTGATGCTATAGGTGTGGCCGAGAAACTCCGCAGGGCAGTGGAAGCTGAATCGTGGCCGAATACGGCGATCACTATCAGTATCGGCGTCTCGACGCTGTCGGAGGATGTACACGATCAATTGCATCTCCTTTCTTCCGCAGATCGGGCGCTCTATCTGTCGAAGGAGCGCGGGCGGAACAGAGTGACGCATGCCTATGAGATGGAACGTAACGTACTTCAATGAACGACGTTATCCACGGGCTGCGCGAGTGCGGGCTGACGCTCGCCTATCACACGATTGTTACGCTACGCGACCGGCTGCGACGTATGATCAATCCGACCACACTCGGCGTGCGTACGGTGGTCACTCGCGATGGGCGGATCCTGATGGTGCGTCACCGCAGCGGTGCGTCACCCTGGAGCCTCCCCGGCGGCGGTGTGAGTCGTGGTGAGGATCTGATAGCGGCGGCCCTGCGCGAGGTGCGTGAGGAGGGCGGCTGCGCGGCGCAGGTCGAGCATCTGCTTGGCATGTACTCTCAGTGCGATCAGGGACTGAACAACTACATTGCCGTCTTTGTGTGTGTAACAACGGAGGATACTCGCCCGCCTGTGGGCGATCTGGAGATCGTGGACGCGCACTTTTTCTTGCCGCAGGATCTTCCCGCCACCGCCGAGGCTGGCTCCCTGCGCCGCATCGCCGAGTTTCGCCGTGGTCTTGTTGGCCTGTCTACGTCGTGGTAGGAGATCCCCATGCCCTATACGCCGATTATCGCCACCCTGGGCTACGTCCTTTCTCCCGACGGGCGCTCGGTGCTGATGATTCATCGCAACGCTCGCCCCGGCGACCAGCACCTTGGCAAGTATAATGGTCTGGGCGGTAAGGTCGAACCCGCCGAGGACATCGTGAGCGGGATGCGCCGTGAGCTGCGCGAGGAGGCCATGATCGAGGCCACCGCCCTCACTCTGCGCGGCACGGTTAACTGGCCCGGCTTTGGCCCGCAAGGCGAGGACTGGCTCGGCTTTCTGTTTGTGATCACGGCTTTCTCCGGCGACCCGCCCGCCAGCAACAGTGAGGGCGATCTGGAGTGGGTGCCCATCGAGCGTATGCTCGATCTGCCGCTCTGGCCAGGAGACCACTACTTCCTCCCGCTGGTCTTCAGCACCGACCCGCGCCAGTTCCACGGGGTGATGCCCTATCAGGATGGGCAGCCCGTGAGCTGGAGCTATAGCCTGATCTGATTTTTGATTGTAGATTTTTGATTTTTGATTGCAGAACGCACCTCAATCAAAAATCAAAAATCTACAATCAAAAATCGTTGGACGTCGCCGATGGACTGGATGTTCATCACGGGTATTGTGGCTGTCGGCCTGCTGCTGGCTGTGATCGTGCTGGTGATGCTGAACCGGGCCTGGGGCAACTTCCCTGGGCCGATCTCTGGCTTGCCGCCCGATCAGCCGATACCTTCCCGCGCCGCAGCGCCCTCTGTGCCGCTGGACGATACGTTGGAGATGACGCCGAATGGCGGGATGGTGCCAGTAAATCACCCGCTGCTGCGCCGGGCGGTGATGGCGGCCCTGGAGCGCGGCGGCAGCCCCTACGCGCTCTATTTCGTCCGCGACGGCGAGATGGTTTATCTGATACCTAGCCGCATCGCCGATCCGCTACAGTGCGAGCAACTGACGCGCTTGTTCACCGCGATGAACAGTACCAACAGTGGTGAAGAGTTGCCATCGCTTGGCGAGGCTATCCGTATCATTCAGGAGATGGGGAAGAGATAGAGGGTATAGCAGTCCCATCCCGGTTGTGAAGGGGAGTCAAGGCTTCAGCCGGCTAAAGCCTTGACTCCCCTTCACGGCTCCAAGAGAATTGCTATAGTTGACCACAATCTGCAATCTGCAATCTGCAATCTGCAATAAAGGAATGACACGATGCTCGATATTAAACTAATCCGTGAATACCCCGAGGTAGTGCGTGCGGGAATCCGCCGACGCGGGGATGATCCGGCCCAGGTGGATGCGCTGCTGGCTGTGGACGAGCGCCGCAGGGCGCTGATCACAGAGGTGGAGGCGCTCAAGGCGGAGCGTAATATGGTCTCGAAGGAGATTAGCAAGCTGAAGAATCCGGCGGAGCGCGAGGGGAAGATTGCCGCCTCACGCGAACTAGGCGAGCGGATCGCCGAACTCGATAAGCAGACTGCTGAGGCTGACGCCGAGTTTAACCAGATGCTGCTCTGGCTGCCGAATCTGCCCCACGCTGATGTGCCCGACGGCACTACCGAACACGATAACATCGTCGTCCGCACCGAGGGCCAGCCGCGTGAGTTTGCGTTTACCCCCAAGCCGCACTGGGAGTTAGGCGAGGCCCTGGACATCATTGATTTTGAGCGCGGCGTGAAGCTCAGCGGCAGCCGTTTTTTTGTCCTCAAGGGCGCGGGTGCCCGCCTCCAGCGCGCCCTCATCACCTGGATGCTCGATGTCCACACCCAGCAGCACGGCTACCGCGAGATCGCCCCGCCCTATGTGGTCAAGGCGGAGGTGCTGGTTGGCACGGGCAATCTGCCGCGCTTTGGCGAGAACCTCTTCAAGATTGAGGGTGCCGACCTCACGCTCATCCCGACGGCGGAGGTGCCGGTGACGAACCTCTACCGCGATGAGATCTTAGAGGTCAGCCAGTTGCCGATCTACCACGTGGCCTATACGCCCTGTTGGCGCAACGAGCAGATGAGCGCGGGCCGTGATGTGCGCGGGATCAAGCGTGTTTATCAGTTCGATAAAGTCGAGATGGTCAAGTTTGTCACGCCCGAGACGAGCTACGCCGAACTGACCACGCTGATTGATAACGCCGAGGATATTTGTAAGGCGCTGCACGTTCCCTACCGACTGCTGCGGCTCTGCACCGCCGATCTGGGCACGGCGACGATGAAGTTTGATCTGGAGTTGTGGGCACCGGGGGTGCAGGAGTGGCTGGAGGTCAGCTCGTGCTCGAACTTTGAGGCGTACCAGTCGCGGCGGGCCAACCTGCGCTACCGGCCCGAACCGGGCGCAAAGCCCGAGTTTCTACACACGCTGAACGGTTCGGGTCTGGCCCTGCCACGGGTGATGATTGCGATCATTGAGAACTACCAGCAGGCCGACGGCAGTATTGTGATCCCCGAGGTGCTGCGGCCCTACATGGGCGGCATCGAGGTGATCCGCTAGGAACGTTATGCCCACCTGTACTAACCACTCCGGCTGCGGGCCGGGCTGCGCCTGCGGCTGCCCCTACACGGGCATGGCCGAGGGCGAGCGGATCGAGCAGATCGCCGAGGTTGAGCAGCGTCACCCTGGCCAGTGGCTGGCCTTTGTCATCCCGCCCGGCGAGGACGAGTATGCCCCCGAGCGGGGTATGCTCGTGGCCTCCAGCGCAGACGATAACGAGGTCTGGGATGCGGTCGCCCGCGTCACCTCCAACCAGATCGTCCACGTTTACTACAACGGCCCGCTGGAGAGTTACTTGGCCTGGGCGGATGGCGTGTAGGGTTGTACTGCATTTTCCTCAATCTGCAATCTGCAATCTGCAATCTGCAATCCTCTACAGAATCAGCCCCTGGCTCTCTAGCCAAAAGCGCAGGTAGGAGAAAATGGTGAGGATGATCAGGGTGGGGATGATCGCCACGGTGGCGGGGCGGGCGAGCTGGCGGATGCTGGTGATTGAGCCTTCGTAGCCCATAAACAGGCTCGTGAGCAGCAGCGCAACCATATACAGGACGCCGGTGATGCCGAAGAAGGCAGTAAAGGCCAAGGGCCAGAACATAATTCCCAGATTAGCGTAGATTGCGGCGAGGGCCAGCAGGTTGATGGCCATGATCCCCAGCAATTCCCACCACGTACCCAGCACCGGCACCGTATCGTCCACGTTCTTGCGCAAGGTCATATTCAGTACGATGTGCAGCAGCACGGCGATACCGATGCCCATGCCCATACCGGTGAGCGTGCGCAGAAAATTATCAGGCGTGTAGAGGTGGGGCTGGCCGATGTCCACAAACAGGGAGTTGAATCCGTCCACGCCCATGATTACGGTGAAAAGGATAAGGACGGTGGTGATCGGCCAGGGCGGAATACGCCCGGCGCGGGCGCGACCGATGGCGTAGATGTAGCCCAGGGTGAGCAGGAAGCTCATGTAGATCCCGCTGTTGCGGGCGCAGAGCGGGAACTGAACACCGCCGAGGAAGATGTTGTGTTCCTGGGCGCAGACACCGTGGACAACGGCGTACATTTTCCACTGAAGCGGGACGCCGGGGCTAAAAAGCAGAGTCAGTAGCAGCACGGCACCAGCACCAGCAAACATCCAGCGCCAGGGAGTCTCGCGGCGCATGCGACCCTCGACCTGGGCCATACGCTCGCGGTCTTCGCGCTCCTGGCGCTCGGCGATTTGCTGCTGGGCCTGACGAATCACGTCGTCTGGGGCATTCTCACTCATCGCAGATCTTCCAGGTGTTTGGCGAGGAGTGTCGGTGAGAGTGCGCCAAGCTGCTTACTGCTGATCGTCCCGTCGCTGTTGATGAAGTAGGTAATCGGCAGGCTGGTGGCCCCGTAGCGGTCACCAATGTCGCCGGCGATGTTGGTGATCAGGGGGAAGGTTACGCCAACCTCGTTGCCAAACGTCGCGATGACATCCGGGACTTCGTTGCGGTTCACGGCGAGTACCACGAGACTGTCGCCGTTCGCCTTAGCGACTTGCTGAAACTCGGGCATCTCCTCGCGGCAGGGCGTACACCAGGTAGCCCAGAAGTTCAGGAGGACGCGCTTACCGTGCAGTTCACTGAGCTTGTGGACGCTGCCATCGGCCAAGGTATAGCTAAAGTCGGGGGCGATTTGGCCTTCGGTGGGGCGTCCGCTGCCAGTATCAATCATGGCGCTCTCGGTAGCCAAAGTGACGTTTCCGGCCTGGATGGTGGGGACTGTGGCGGGTGGGCGCGGGCCACACGCGACCAGGGCCAGGGCGACAAGACCTAGGGCAACGGTGGAACTGAGGGTTCGCAGGATTGGCTTCATAAGGCCATTATAGCGCAGGAAGAACCCACGCCCGACCGCAAAACGGTCGGGCGTGGGTTCTTCCTACGCTGTTACTTGCGAACTGAGAACTTACGGCTGGGCCGGGGGCGGGCCGCCGGGGCCGCCGTGACCACGGCCCTGGGGCGGGGTGGTGCTAGCGTGAACGGCGGTGGCGGTGAAGGCTCCGGCGCTATCGGTGGTGCCTTCGGCGTGGATGAACTGGCCAGCGGTGATGGCGCTCAGGCTAGAGGTTGTCCCGTCAAGATCGTAAGTCGTGCTGCCTATGATCAGGATAGTCTGGCTCTGGCTCTCGCGGCCCGTGACGGTAATGGCGGTATCGCTGACACTGGCGACCTGACCACCAGCGCGGGTGCCGTCATTCTTGCCGGGGCGACCGGAACAGTCTTGCTGAACCGTGCTGGTTTGCGCATTCTGCGCCGCCAAGACGTTTGCGGTGCCCTGCATTGCGCCAAATGTGAGGACAGCCCCCAGCGCAGCCGATATGGTGATGGTTACGAAACGCTTCATCGGGATGCTCCTTCGTGTGTATCATTCGTTGCCACCTGTATGGTTGACGATGTTGATGTCGTCGGTGACATACACACTCTACCCGGCGGACGTTTAGAAGCCGTGCAGATTTGTTTGGGTTGTCGTCAGGATGTGGGGTAGGGGCAGGCTAACCGTGAAGGTGGTTCCCTGGCCCGGTTCGCTGGTGACGCTAATCGTGCCACCGTGGGCCTCGACGATTGATCGCACGATGGCCAGACCCAGGCCCGATCCACCAGTTTCCTGCTGGCGCGAGGCATCGGCCCGATAGAAGCGCTCAAAAATATTCGGCAGGTGTTCGGAGGCAATGCCGCTGCCGGTATCGGCCACGCTGAGCGTAAGCTGGTCTGCGGTGACACTGGCGCTTAGGGAGATCGTGCCACCAGGAGGCGTGTAGCGCAGGGCGTTGCTCACCAAATTACCCAGAGCGCGACTCATGCGCTCGTAGTCTACAGTGACCTCAGGCAAAGAGTCAGGGGCGCGTGTCACCAGACTCACACCGGCCTGCTCCGCCGTATGCCCGTAGGTCTCGGCAACATGGGCGAGGATCTGGATGGGTTCGATGGGTCGGCACTGGAGCGGCAATTCGCCCGCATCAGCCAACGAAAGGGTGTGCAGATCTTCCACAAGACGCTGGAGAATCTGGGTCTCATCGTAGAGCATGGTAAAACGCTCGGTCGTGGGCTTTAAGACCTGATCGCGCAGCGACTCAAGGTAGCCCGAGATCACGGTCAGAGGAGTGCGCAGATCGTGGGCGATGTCGGCGGTCATCTGACGGCGAAGCTGGTTGGCGTGGGCGAGGTCGGCGCTCATGTGATTAAACTGGGTGGCCAGGACGCCCAGTTCGTCGCGGGAGCGCACAACTACCTGCTGACCAGGCCCACCGGCGGCGATCTGACGGGCGGCGGTAGTGAGTTCGCGCAGGGGCTGGGTGATCAGGCGGGCCAGGACGATACCGAGGATAAGGGCGATACCGGCGGTAGCGGCGGCGGCGATAGTCAGGGCTGCGCCGGTGCTGGCCAAATAGCGGGCCTGGGCCGGGTCGCGGATGGCGTCGCCGCCGGGGGTGATCACCACCGCGATTATCTGGTCGTCGCTGATCACGGGCGTGCCTGCGGCGAGATCACCTTGCCGCATATGATCGCCAATCTTGTAGCTTCGGGCGGGGATGATCACCGTGCCCGATGCATCAGCCAAGCCAAAGCGGATGGTCAGCGGATCATCGTGAGGCGGGATACCGTCGGGAGGCGAATCGTCAGGCGGGCGGCGGTTACTGCGCTCGCTGATCCACCGGCCGATGTTGTCGAGACTGTCGTTTGAGTCGTAGTAGTCAATCACCCGGTTCGCAAAGAAGTCGCGCTGCTGACCAATCACAAAGGCATCAAACTGCGAGCCGACAAACTGGCGCACGAAGATCGCAGACAGCACGGCACCTGTCAGGCTGGTGAGCAGGAAGGCCAGCACGAGCTTTGAGCTGAGTGATCGCATACGATACGCCTTGATATACGCGGCTGGAAGCCCTGTCTACGGATCAACCCGACAGCGATAGCCAACGCCGAAGACCGTCTCGACATAGCGTGGCTGGGTTGGATCAGGCTCCATCTTCTTGCGAATATTGCGGATGTGAACATCAATCGTCCGCTCAACACCCTCGTAGTCGTTGCCCTGAAGCCGCTCCAAAAGCTGCTCGCGGGTGAAGACGCGCCCCGGCGACTCCATCAGGATAGCCAGCAACTCAAACTCCGAAGGAGTCAGGGTGATCGCCCGATCACCCGCGCTAACACCACGGGTGGCCTTGTCCAGAGTTAGGTCGCCCACGCGCAGCAGTTCATCGGGGGCTGTCGCCTCGGGCGAGGTGCGCCGCAGCACTGCGCGGATACGGGCCAGCAGCTCGTGCATGCCGAAGGGCTTGGTCACATAATCGTCAGCCCCCAGCTCCAGACCAACCACCTTATCGGACTCCGCCACGCGGGCGGTGAGCATGATAATGGGGATGGTATGTTTTCGACGAAAAACCTTCATAAACTCAAAGCCGTCGAGGTTCGGCATCATCACATCGAGCAAGATGAGATCAGGCCGCTCGCGGCCCGCCACAATCAGCGCCTCGGCCCCATCGCTGGCGGTGATCACACGAAACCCGTTCTCACTCAGGTAATCTTTGAGCAGCGCCCGCACATTGGCGTGGTCATCCACCGCCAGAATTGTCTTAGCCATTGGTTCCTCCGCACGATAATCTCTCCCAAGTGTAGCAGCCCCGTGTTTAGAATCGGTATAGGCGCGGGGTAGGACACATTTATTTGCGGATGACATGCACGATCTGTGAACGGCGGAAAGCGATCACGACGCGCTCGGTGCGGTAGCGGGATTGGGCTCTGGTGAAGATTACCCCATCGTAACCGTTGCGATCTAGCCACCACTCGGCGGCAGGCTCAGACTCCATCGCCATGCCCAGGTTGTGAGCCTCGGCGCGGATCTGTGTGATCTGGCGAGTCCATGCGGCCAGATCGCAGATGTAGGGGCGCAGCAGGCGTACCCGGTAGCGTTCGCCCGCGCCGAAATTGATAATGCCTGAAGGGATGACGCCGTGCAGTCGCGACTCAATCATGCCGACCGGGGTGAGGGTGATCCCGCGCCCGACCGGAGTATGCTCCTGGGATAGAGGAATCGTGGCATTCACGTAGTAGAGTCCGGTGGTCTGGCCGCCTTTGGCCCAGAGTTCGGCCTCCGACTCACTCATACTGGGAACGTGATCATCATAGTCGGAGACGCGGGGTATACGTGGCGGGGCCATGATCTGGATCTGAGGTATGGGGATTGCCGGACGAACGGTGCCGTCGGAGCCGACCCACACGGACTCTTGCAGGGTCATGGGCGCATCATCGTGAGCCAGGTAACGAAAGCCACGCCGCTCGCGACCCTCCCTCCCGCGTGACTCAGCGCCGATGCGGGCGCGCAGACGGAGACCACCCCCGCAGCCAGCGGCAGGGAACCACTCTACGGTGGCGCTAAAACGAAAAATCGCTCGCCCATCGGGATGATCCTGTCTCCCATCCGCCCGCCAGCCCTTGCCAATCAGTCCGCTCCATCCGCCCGTCACGGCGCGTAGCGGCGCGTAGAGAGCCAGCACCACATCGGAGCCGGGCGGCTCATCGAGTACCCACAGACCGGGTGGAATGGCCCCCGAGGTAGGCAGACGCACCGTTCCGCCGATGACGCTCTGCTCAACCCCCGCGTTGCCGAGGCGTACAGTGGGAGCAGGCTGACCTTTGGAATGTGGGGGCGACGGCACAGGCACGAGGGCGGGTAACACCATATCGTGGGGGGTGACATCGCCGCCGCACTCAATGCAGAAGCGCGGGTGTCCCAACGGCAGGGGTACTCCACAATGGTGGCAGAATTTTGGCCAGTTGGCGAGCTGTGCTTCATCGCTCATTGTTACACCTACCTCACATCTCCAGGACGTGGACTATTTATCACCCCACAAGCCCAAACAGACTCCTGATCCGACCGAGCAGGTTCGGCTGGCTCATCTCGGTTGTGGTTGTAGTATTGGTTGTGGCAGCGAGGGCGCTCTGGCGCTGGGTCACCCGGCGCTCAAGCACGGCGCTCAGACCCTCGGCCAGGGCCGGGTTGCGCTCGATCAGCGGGCCAATCGCGTCGCGCCGCACGAGCAGGGCTTCGGTATCCTCGACGGCAACCACCGTGGCCCGCCGGGGCGACCCTGTCAGCAGAGCCAGTTCGCCAAAGAAGTCGCCTACCGTCAGTTCATTCACCACTACCGCTGCGCCTCCCTGTTCATCTGCGGCCTCGACGCGCACTCGCCCACGGCGCACCACATAGAGCGTGTCATCCACGTCGCCTTGACGCACGAGGATCTCGCCCCGTGCGAATATGTGTCGCCCAGCGTGTTCTGCCAGACTCGTCAATTCCTCAGAGCTAAGCAGGCTGAACAGTTCAACGGCAGACAGGGCAGCAGTAGCTCGCTCATGTTCGCGGGCCTCGTTGTCGGCACGGTGGTGCGGGTCGGCTGGGTGCATGAACAGCTCACGCGACGGCGTCGGCAGGCTGAACCCAGCTCGGTGCAGGTAGTACCATGCGCTCGTCATCACCGCATCGCGTGTCTCGACGTAGCGGTCAAAGTCGCGCATCCAGAACTTAATGTCGTAGGTTACGCTATATTCACCGTAGGAAATCAAGCGAATGCCGGGTGGCGGGTCGCTCAGGACACCCTCAGCGGCGAGGGCGGCGGTAGCCAGCACCTCCTTCACCTGGTTCGGCGGGTGATCGGGACCGAGGGCGATTTGTACATGCAGTGCCTGGATAGGCGAAATCAGTGTGTAGTTGGCGATCTGAGCCTGGGCCAAATTCGCATTTGGCACAATAATGTGAGTGTTATCCACCGTCACCATGCGCGTGGCCCGCCAACTCATCTCCAGCACCTTGGCGGTCTGGTTGTCGAAAAGCAGCCAGTCGCCAGAGGCGAAGGGCCGTTCGATCTGGAGGGCGATCCCGGCCACCACATTCTTGAGCAAATCCTGGAGAGCCAAACCGATCACCGCCGAGACGACGGTGGACGAGATCAACAGGGAGTTGAGCTGCACACCAAAGATCTGGTTGACGGCGATAACAATCAGGGAAATCAGGGCTATGCCGCGCATAATATCGCGGGCCAGACGTGGCACCGGTACACCCCGGCGCATCAAGGCGCGCTCGATAAGCAGATCTTCAATCAGATCGAAGGCGATATAGCCCCAGGCTACTATCAGCGTGGTGATCAGCAGGTCACGTGGCCAACCTCGTGGCAGCAGCCCCGCGCCGTTGAGCAGCAGGGCCGCACCAAGCAGCACGGTGGCAGCCAGGTAGATCAAGCTGAGGCCGCGCAGTCGTGGTGATCCGCGCAGCATGCGGCGGATCACGATCAGGAGCAGAACGACGACACTGGCGATAGCCACGGGAATGAGTGCCGTGAGAGGCGCGAGAGTCTGGAGCACAGGGCGTACCTTCGATTTTGGGCGGCGGGTTGCGCGAGAATTATACCTTGTCTGCCGAGTTATGCTACACTTGTACCTATATTCACAAGTAGCACGAAGGAAATCTGATGGGTCGCGGACGTTATCCTGCCCGGCTTGAGGTTTCTCCTCCTCCGCCCGATGTTGCGGCACGCTACCTGCTCATCTGGCCGGGCCACGAGATCTACACTCGCCCCGAGGATTTCCCGCCCATCAGTTCGCCGGGACTCTTTGGCGACGACCGGCCCCTGGAGATTGACATTGGCTGCGCTACCGGCGAACTGGCTTGCGCCCTGGCCGCAGCCCGCCCCGAGGCCAACTATCTGGGGGTGGACATCTCTCTGAAACCGCTTTACCGTGCAGTGGAGGTGGCGGCGGATCGCGGGCTACCCAACCTGCGCTTTCTCCAGATTGACATGCTCTTGGCTTACCGGCACATCCCCGCCAGATCGCTACGGGCGGCCTATGTTCATTTCCCGGCCCCGCTGCTGCGTAATCGCCAGCGCAAACAGCGCCTCATCTCCCCGGCTCTGCTCACCCACATGCAACGCGCTCTGGCCCCCGGCGGTACCTTCAGCTTCATCACCGACCAGGAAGATCTTTCCACCGAGTTGCTGCGCCTGTTGCCCGCCGCCCCCAGCCTGCGCCTGCGCACCCCCGCCGAGTACGAAATTGCCTTCTCCGACCTGCTCAAATCGCACTACTACCGTCGCTGGGAGGCCAAAGGCCGCTCCATCCTGCGCGTTGAGCTTGAAAATGCACGAGCGGAAGGCAATCATAACAGAAGTGTCAGCCACGAAACAGGTTCATGTAACGAAGGTGCGGTATGATATAGCTGCGGGTGAGATGTTTATCCTTCACGTACACCGCAGTACGGGATACACAACACCCACGTTCTCCGCTCTGGATTGGGTATCGGCGCGGAACAGCCACCGTCATCGTATCACCGCTTCGCACGCGCACTGACGCACGGGCTGACCGGTATCCACAGAAAGGACCCCGCTGTGACCGAGATGGATATCGAGGGCATGAGCGTTTCGGACCTGGAGCATCTGCGAGATGCTGTCAACCAGCGTCTGCTGGAGTTGCGCTACAGCAATCGGCACACCCTCCCCGAGCTGCTGCGGATGCTCGAAGATCTCAAGGTTGCGCTGAACGACCAGGGGAAAGAGTGGCGCTCGCTTGAACGTTGGCAATGGATGGACGGACAGATCCGTTTTTGGCTAAATCCGACCGACCAGATTCGCTACCAGTCCGGCTGGTACACCATCAATGAACTGCTGCTCTGGTCGCGTAACCGTGGCCCGGTTCTCGTCCCCGAGGAGGAGAGCCTTGAGGAAGAGCCCTGGACGGATGTGGGCGGTGTCCGTATACGCTGGCTTCCCGACGGCACGATGGAGCGTTTGTGACGGCTCCCATCTGATCGTGAGGACTGTACTCAGGCACAGGTGAATGTTGCCTTTCGCCTCTTCTTGCACCTGGGACTGACCGCTTGCCTGCCCCATCCGAGCGTGCTGACCGTGTTCCGCGCCCGCCTGGGCGGGGAGGTACGAGCAGATCTTTGATGGGGTTGTCGTACAGGCTCGCACGGCCGGATTGGTCAAGGATCGCCTGCGCCTGAAAGACGCGACCCATATCATCGCCACCATCGCTATCCCATCGACCATTCGGCTGGTGGCCCACACCCGCCCGCGCCTGCGGGACGCCGCCGAACCCTTTGCGGCGGAGCCGGTGGCCGCCGAACGGGCGCACGCGCTGGCCATCCGCACCACCACCGCCGACCTGTCCGACGAGGAACGCCTGCTCCCGTGGGTCGCCCATCTGTGCCAGATCGTGGGGTGGGTCGATCAGGTCAGCGCTGACGTGGGGCCGTTGCCGGAGCCAGCGCCCACGGATCGGCGTGCGTTTGCGGATGCGCTGGCGCTGGCCCACCACATCCTTGCGGATCGGGACGACCCCGACGGGGGTGATCACATCGTCAGCATCCACGACCCCGATGCGCGGCGGGGCATGCATGGCAACTTCTTCACGGGCTACCTGCTCGATGTGGCGATGGATGCGGATAGCCAGATCATTACCGCATTGGATGTGTT